>JAABTE010000005.1 GCA_011390035.1 Desulfobacteraceae bacterium
GGGCCCGGGCCACGCCGATTCGGTCCTTCTGGATCTCGGCCACGGACAGGCCGCAAAGGCGGCTCATCTCACCCGGATGAGGGGTCAGGATGGTGGAAGCGGAACGATTTTTTAACAGATCGGTGTGGCCCGTCAGCAGGTTCAGGCCGTCAGCGTCGATCACCAGGGGCAGATTGCAGGTGGCGATAATGCGCCGGACCAAAGCGCCGGTCCGGGCGGCGGCGCCGAGCCCGGGGCCTAATGCCATGCAGGTTTTGCCATTGGTCAGATCGGCGATCTGCTGAAAGGCGGTCTCGTCCAGGATGCCGGCGCCGGTCTCCGGCAGGGGATGGGTCATCACCTCCAGGGCCAGGGTCTCCATCACGCTGTTGATGCTCCCCGGAATGGCAAGGGTCACCAGCCCCGCGCCGGCCCTGGCCGCGGAGATGGCGGTCATGGCCGCCGCCCCCGATTTGCCCGGCGCGCCGGCCACCACCAGCACATGGCCGGTGGCGCCCTTGTGGGCCGAGGAAGGGCGGGCCTTCAGGCTTCCCTTGATCCATTTTTCATCCAGCAGAAACTGCCGGGGGGCGATGGCCGCTGAAATCCTGCCGGGAATGCCGATGTCCACCACCTCCAGCCGGCCTGTGTAATCGGCCCCCGGCTGCGTCAGATGGCCGATCTTTGGCCACCCGAAGGTGGCCGTGGCCGCTGCCCGGACGCATGCGCCCATGGGCTGGCCCGTATCCGAGTTGAGGCCAGAGGGAATGTCCACCGCGAATACCGGGCGGCCGGTCTCATTCAAAAATTCGATGGCCTCCCGGAAAAAGCCCCGCGCCTCCGCGTTCAGGCCGGTGCCGAAAATGGCGTCGATCCAAATGCCATGATGGGCCATTGCCACGCGATGAGACTGGAAGGCCGCCGCGTCCGGCACTTCCACCACCGGAATGTCGAGGGCGTCCAAAAGCTTCAGGTTGGCCTCGGCGTCTCCCCCCACCCTTGCCCGCTCCGACAACAGATAAACAGTTACCCGGATGCCCCGCTCATGCAGCCGCCGGGCCATGACGAAGCCATCCCCGCCATTGTTGCCGCGACCGGCCATCACGCCCACATGCCCCGTTTCGGCCCCCGGAAAGCATTCCAGAAAAAATCGCGTCGCCCCCCAGCCCGCGCACTCCATGAGTACACGGCCGGGAACGCCCAGGGAATGGATGGTCTCCCCGTCCATTCTCCGCATCTCGTCGGCCGTCACCAGATACATGCCTTCTCCTTTGGCCATTCTCCCTGAAAATGGATTGTGTGTCATCGCCCGGAGCGGCAACACCGCAACGGTCCTGAAGGACGACAAATTCTCCCCGAAGGTTGGTGACGGGGCCGTCTAAAAAAACACCCGGTCCGGCCCCATCCCCAGCGTCTTGAGCAGTTCGTTCGTCTTCTCCTCCATCCGCTCCCCCGCCGCCTCCGAGGTCTCGTGATCCCACCCGAACAGGTGCAGCACGCCGTGGACCAGAAGATGCGTGAACCGCTCCCAGGTGGAAATGCCCGAGGATTCCGCCTCCCGCCTCGCCGTGTCCACGGAGATCACCACATCCCCCAGCAACTGGGGCGAAATATCCCCATGATCGCCTTCCCGCATGGGAAAGGCGATCACATTGGTGGGGCCCACGCGGCCCAGGTACTGAAGGTTGAGCCGGGCAATCTCCGGATCATCCACGACAAGGATTGACAGCTCGGCGTCAGGAGACCCCAAGGCGCTTAAGACGGCCTGAGCCATCTTCCGCAGGTTTTCCTCCGGTATCTCTGGGAAATTTTGCAGGCTGCTGATCAGTACGCCCATTGCGCTCCTTTCGCTCGGCCTTGCCCCTTGCGGCGGCTGTGGTGGCGGCGTCGGTGTATTCGATGCGGTGGTGGTGGATGCCGTTGAGGATCTTGTTGAAGCTCTTGGCGATCTTGTGCAGATCCCTCAAGGTCAGCTCGCAGTTGTCCAGTTGGCCGTCGGTGAAGATGCCGTTTATCAGCTTCTGCACATTGCCCTGGATGCGGGAGGGCGTGGGGTTTTCCAGGGTGCGGGAGGCGGCCTCCACCACGTCGGCCAGCATCACCAGGCCCGCCTCCCGGGTCTGGGGCTTGGGGCCGGGGTAGCGGAAGTTGTCGATGTTGACATTCTCCTCGCCCTTCATCTTCCTGGCCTTTTCATAAAAGAACCGGATCAGGCTGGTGCCGTGATGCTGGCGGATGCTGTCTATGATCACCCCGCCCAGCTTGTTCCGCCGGGCGATCTCCACGCCGTCCTTTACATGGGAGATCAGAATCAGGCTGGACATGGACGGGGCCAGCTTGTCATGGCGGTTCTTTCCGTCGGTCTGGTTCTCCACGAAATACAGGGGCTTTTTGATCTTGCCGATGTCGTGATAATAGCCGCAGACCTTTGCCAGCAGCGGATTGGCGTCGATCTCGGCCGCCGCGGCCTCCACCATGGAGCCCACCACCACGCTGTGGTGATAGGTGCCGGGGGCCTCGAGCATCAGCCGCCGCAGGATGGGCCGCTCCAAATTGCCCAGTTCCAGCAGGGTGATGTCGGTGGTGTAGCCAAAGGCCATCTCCATCAGCGGCACCAGCCCCGCGGTTAGCACGCCGGCGGTGATGCCGGCGGAAAAGGCAAAGGCCCAGGACCAGAACAGGCGGACGCCGGCCATCTGGCCCATGTACGCCTCCAGCACCGTGGCCAGCAGGATGTTCAGCGCCCCCAGCTTCACGCCGGCGTGGATGAAGACCTTGCGCTCCTTGCAGGTCTGCATCCAGTAGGCGCCCATGGTGCAGTTGAGGATGAAGTACAAAAACAGCTCGAACCGGTTCTGGAAGATGATGGCCGTGGTCACGGACATCACCAGGGCAAAGGGGATTGCGATCCGCATGCCCATGAACAGGCAGACCGTCATGGCGCTGGCCGCCAGCGGAATGCCGTAGGCCATGGCGCCGGGCGGTATGGGCATGCTGGAGGATCGGGCCAGGGCGTCCAGCATCACCGCCGACACCTTGGGGATGAAGAAGAACAGCGCCAGGATGGTCGCCACGAACAGCAGGTCCTTGTTGTGATTGTCGTCGGAGCCCCGGCGGGGAAACATGTGCAGGTAGTATTTGATCAGCAGCAGGCACAGGATGACGGCCACGGAGCCGATGCTGCGCTGGTAAAGGCGCTCCTGCTCCCGATGCTCGTTGAGGGTGGCCAGCTTGACCAGCTTCTCCTCGGTCACCCGCTCGCCCTCCCGCAAAAGCATCTCGCCCTCCTTGATCTGGTAGGGCAACGGCTTGACCTGCTCGGCCGCCTCCCGCTTGCGCTTTTCCGTCTCGCTGCGGTTTAGGGTTATGTTGGGCTGGATGAGCCGCTGGGCGATGTCCACCACCACCGGCACCATGTTCGGGTGCAGGCTTTTCACCAGGGGCTCGGCCACTATGCGGACCATCTCCTTGTACTGGTCCGGCCCGTAGTATTTGCGCAGGTTCCGCACCACGGTTTCGGTCTTGCCGCCCACGCCGCGCAGCACGATGCCCCGATCCTTCTCGCTTAAAAGCACGTCCTTGTTGGCCACCACCCCGTTGTCCAGAACCTGGGTGAGGATCTGGGCAATCACCTCCCCCACCTCCCGGGGAAAGCCATCGCGCTTGAGCAGGTCGAACTGCTCCTCGCTCACATCCAGGCCCAGCAGCTTGACGAATCGGTCCCGGCTGACCACGGCCTCGGCACCGGCTCCGGCGGCGGCGCCGACTACATCCGCCGCCTTTCCGCCGGCGGCGGCGTTCCCGGCGCTCCCGGCGGCCCCGGCGGCGGCGGGGACAGCGGGAACTGCGGCGCCCTGGCCTCCCGGCACCTCTGCCGATCCGGCCCCCCCGGCGGCGGATGCCCCGGCCATCTCGGCAACGAGCCCCTCGCGCATCCGGCCGAAGGCGCCGCTCACCTGTTCCACAAGGGCGGGCAGCAGATCCTCGTTGTTGTCATAAACCGTAAGGACCCTTTCCATGGCATCCCGCCGCTTGTCCTCGGTGGCCTCCCGGTCTTGAATGTAAAAATCGCCGGGGGCCTTGATGTCGGCCTCGGCGATGTCGCCCACCTCGTAGCGCTGGGGCGTCATCAGCATGTTCGGGTAGAGCAGGATGGTGATGACCATCAATACGGCGGCCAGCAGCCCCAGCCGAACGGCAACGCTGCCGGCCATGAACCGCTGGATGTTCTCCCTGGTTTTTTCCTTCATGAGGGCTTTTCCGTCTTTCGGTCCTCGGCGCGCTCGTAGGCCCGGATGATCTCCTGAACGAGGCGATGGCGGACCACATCGGTGCTTTTGAAAAATATGAAGGCAATCCCCTCGACATCGCGCAGGATGTCTTTGGACTGCACGAGTCCGGAGGCTTTCGTGGCGGGCAGATCCACCTGGGTGATATCCCCGGTGATCACCGCCTTGGAGCTGAAGCCGATGCGGGTGAGGAACATCTTCATCTGTTCGGAGGTGGTGTTCTGGGCTTCATCCAGAATGATAAAGGCATCGTTGAGGGTGCGGCCGCGCATGAAGGCCAGAGGCGCCACCTCGATGACGCCCTTTTCCATCAGGGCGGCCACCTTTTCAAATTTCATCATGTCGTGCAGGGCGTCGTACAGGGGCCGCAGGTAGGGGTCCACCTTATCGGCCAGGTCTCCCGGCAGAAAGCCGAGGGCCTCGCCCGCCTCCACGGCCGGCCGGGTGAGCACGATGCGCCGCACCTGCCCCTTTGACAGGGCAGCCACGGCCATGGCCATGGCAAGATAGGTCTTGCCGGTGCCGGCCGGGCCGATGCCGAAGACGATGTCGTGGTTGCGGATGGCCTCGATGTACTCCTTCTGGGACAGGTTCTTGGGCGTGATGGGGCTCTTTTTAGCCGTGATGAAGACCGTGTCCAGAAAGATGTCTTTGAGCCGCGCCCGGTCGTTCTTCCGCAGCACCCGGGCGGCGTACTCGATGTCCGTTGGGTAGATGGGATAATGGCTCTCGATCAGGCCATAGAGCTGTTCCAGCAGGTTGCGGGCCAGGTCCTGAGCAAGGGTCTCCCCCTTTATGAAGACCGTGTTGCCCCGGGCGTTGATGGACGTATCAGTTGCCTCGCCGATCTGGCTCAGGTGCTTGTTGCGCTCGCCGAACAACTGGCGGGAAATATCGATATCCTCGAAGGCGAGGGTGATATCCTTAGTAGTATGTTCTTGAGTAGTATGTTCTTGATTTATCTCAGTCATTTTGGTTCTCGCATGCTCCGGTTTTAAAAATTCCGCCACTCATCTTATCCATTGCCCCGGCCGAATGCAAGGATTGTTATCGCTGCGGCGCAAATCGATTGCTTTTCCCGGCGCCATCTGATAACAGTATAAGCTCATGCAAGCGGGGCTTCGGGCGAACGGAAGCCATAACTGCCAAAACATATGCGGTATCGCCCAAACGTCAACCCGGCGCCGGGCAGATATCGGAATGAGCGTCACTCGAGCGCCATGGAAAATACCCATGGAAACTAAAATGAACATCAGTGTTTTCGAATCCCTTGCAGCCCTGATCGCAAGGCTCCGGGGCCCGGACGGCTGCCCGTGGGATCAGGAGCAGACCGCAGCCACCATGCGGCAGCACCTTCTGGAAGAGAGCCATGAGCTGGCCGAGGCCATGTGCGGCAACAACCCGGCTAACGCCCGGGAGGAGCTGGGGGATGTGCTGTTTTTGCTGTTTTTCATCGCCCGGATTTACGAGGAGGCCGGCGCCTTTAACCTGGAGGCCGCCGCGGAGGAGGTGACGGCGAAGATGACCCGGCGCCACCCCCATGTGTTCGGGGAGAATCGGCTCGATTCCGCCGATGCGGTGAAAAAACAGTGGGCGAAAATGAAGGCGGGAAAAAACAACGGCGCCGTGGATTCGGGTCCCTCAAGCCTGCCGGCCCTCATGCGCGCCCACTGGCTGGTGTCCCGGTCCGGCGGAAACGACGGGTCCGGCGTTTTCAAGGATCTGGACACGGCCCTTGGGGCGGTTGAAAACCGGTTTCAGGGGCTAAAAGCCGCCCTTGCCACCCCCGCATCCGACGCCGCGGACCGGGGGCTCGCCCTTGGCGCATTGCTCTTTGACCTGGTGCAGGTGGCTCGTCTTGCGGGCATCCATCCGGAGATGGCCCTTTCCGACGTCATCGGCGCCCATGAACTGAAGGGCCATGGGGCCTGCGGGCCGGATCAGGCCCCCGCCTGACGCCGCGGCGCCCCCGCCGGTCCCTCAGACAGCCTCCCGGCCGCCCGGATTTTCCGCCGGGCTGGCATTCCGCCGGCGGGAGGAGCGATCCCTGCGATGGATCACCACCACGGTGGTGATATTGTCCTTGCCGCCCGCCTCGTTGGCCAGGCGGATCAGCTCATCGCAGATCCCCTGGGCGGTTTTCGTCTTCCACACCACGTTATAAATCTCATCGTCGGAAAGCATGTCCCACAGGCCGTCGGAGCATACCAGCAGCCGATCGCCGTCTTTAAGCGGATAGGCGTTGTAGTCGGGCTTGACCTCCCGCACCGCGCCGATGGCCTGGACCAGCTCGTTTTTCATGGCGCTGTGCCGCGCCTCCTCCATGGACAGCTTGCCCGAGTCCACCAGGGACATCACATAGCTGTGGTCCCGGGTCAGCAGACGGATGCCCGACCGGTCGCACAGATAGGCCCTGGAATCGCCCACATGGCACAAGTGGAGCATGTCGCCGTCGATCCAGGCCAGCACCACGGTGCAGCCCATGCCCCGATACGCCTTGTTTTCCCGGGCCATTTCCCTGATGCGCCGGTTGGCCTCGCGCAGGCTGTCCATCATCCGTTCCCGGATCCGCTCCTCGCTGCCGGAGACCCGGGCCAGCGCGTCGAAGGTGAAGTACCGGTTGATCAGCTTGGTGGCGTTGAGGCTGGCCACCTCGCCGGCGTTATGGCCGCCCATGCCGTCGGATACGATATACAGTTGTTTTTCCAGATGGATCAGGAAGAAATCCTCGTTTCCCTTTCGAACCCGCCCCTTATGGGTGGCGCCGTGGATCCCGTCGGATACATCGGCCTTGCCGCCGGCAACCGACCGCCACCACGTCTTGATCAATCCCATCATCGCAGCATCCCCCCCACCTCTTTTCCGCATTCACAGCAACTGGTTCCAGGTTTTATCACGGTTTATAATCCAGAATTTTTCGGTGGATGAAATCCGCCAGCTCCGTTTCCATTTCCGCGCTGACGCGCTTGAAATCCCGGGCGATGTCCGGACCGGGAAACCGACAGTCGTTAATCCGCTCCCTACCCGCCCGGCACCACCAGCATCTGGCCGGCCATGATCCGGGATGGATTGTCGATGGCGTTGGCTCGAAGGATGGCGCCGGTGGTGGTGTTGTATAGTCTTGCGATGCCGGAGAGGGTCTGCCCATGTTTCACCCGATGCCGATTGCCCGGCCCGACGGATGTTTCCCCCGGCCCCCGCCCGTTTCCGATGCCCGTCCGCGCCGGAATACTAAGGCTCTGACCCACCCGGATGTGGTTCGGATTCCGGATGTTATTCAACCGCATCAGGCCGCGCACCGTGATGCCGTGGCTCTGGGCGATGTCCGACAGGGTTTGATTCCGGCGCACCTTGTGGGCCAGAATCGTGGGCGGCCGCTCCTTTTTGAGGTGATCCGGCAGGGCCGCGTAAAGGGCCTTGAAACGGGTCCGGTCGCCCGTGGGCAGGTTGAGCCGGTAGCCTTTCGGAACCAGGCCACCCGCCGTGTAAACCGGCCCGAGCAGCGCCGGGTTGAGCTGTCGAAACAGCTCCTCGGGAACGCCGCAGTGATCCCGAAGGGTGGCAACGGTAACATAATGGTCCAGGGCGATGGCGCTCAGGGCCAGGGGCGGGTCCGGCCGGATGCCCGGAAAAAAATGATCCGCATGGTCATAGATGGCCGCCGCCGCCAGAAATTCCACGTAAAAGTTGCGGGAGGCAAAACCGAAGCGCGGGTTTTCATACTCCTCGATGATCCGGGCGATGGACCGGTCTCCCACGGCAGCCACTGCGTTTTTCATCCCCTGAACGCCATGGTTGTATGCGGTGATGGCCAGGGGCCATTCCCCCAGGGCCTTGTAATTGGCCGCCAGCAGGCGGGCCGCCGCCCGGCATGCAAGAAGCGGGTCCCGCCGCTCGTCCACGAGCCGGTCGATGGAGAGCCCGAACCGCCGGCCCGTTCCGGGCATGAACTGCCACATGCCAGCGGCCCCGGCGTGGGAGACCGCCTTGGGATTGAAGGCCGATTCGATCAGGGGCAGCCGGGAAAGGGCCACAGGAAGCCCGTGATCGGAGAAAATCGCCTCGAAGCTTGTCATATAACGGCCGGAATAGGCGATGCCGTCCCGAGCGGCGTCCGCCTGGCCCACCTGGGCGTGGACCCGGTCCGCGGCCTGGCGGAACGGGAATCGGGGGTTCTCCGCCACGCCGGCATACCGCTCCCGGATCATGCGCTCCGGCCCGGTCATGGCATCGGGGCGGTCCCATTTTTCGCCCACGGCGGTCAGCAGCTCGGCGCACCGATCCCGGGCCGCGCCCACCGCCTCCCATCCAGTCCGGCCGTCGGTCAGCCCCTCGTCCATGTCCACCACAGCGAAAATGACGTTCAGATACCACCGGTCGTGCAGCACCACCTGGCGGCGGGAGTAGCGGGTGAAAATCTCGGTCCAGAAGGCCACATGGGGCGTGAGTTCCTCCGGCAGGGGGAACTCCGGATACAGCAGGCTCACCGCCTGGGCGATGCTCAGGGGCGGCGCCGGGGCGGCCGGAGTCGGATCGGCCGGGGCGGCGGGCACCGGGGCGGACGGGGCGGACGCAGAAAGCCGGATGGGAAACCGATGGATGTTCCGAAAAGGGCTCCCGGGAAGGTTTTGAAGTGTTGCTGGGAAGCTGAGAACGACGCAGGCAATGAGGGCCGGAAGGGCGAAGCGGGCGGAACGCGCCAGGAGGCCGGGCCCATGGCGGCCCTTGTTTATCGTCGCCGAAAGGCTGTTTGATGCCATTTGGGCCCCATCCGGTTTTCCTTTGCTAAACGCTCCATCGCCGCACTATAACCGATACGGCGTTGCTTGGCAATTTTTTTCAACCATTTTTTGACAACGAACCCCGGCGGCGGGCTGAAAAGCGGGGCAATCATGGCCCGCGATGGGCGGGGGGAATGTAAGGGAGGGAGAAAGGAGGGGGCGCGATGCCCCCCCCCTGTGACTGTGACTGTGACTATCGCGACGCTCCGGCGCCGCCCGATTCGGCATCCGAATAAGGATCTTCGACGGCCGCCCTGGACCGTTTGAGGCCATTGTCCGGAATGGGCCGCATCTTGCTTTCGTTCCGGCTTTCGTTCCGGCCGTTTCCATTATAGAGATGGCTATTCCGGTCAGCGCCACGCCATTCTTCGCGGCTCTGACCATTTCCGCCCCAGGCCGGCGGACGGTTGCCGTCGCCATTACCCCCACCATTACCCCCACCATTGCCGCCACCATTGCCGCCACCAGTGCCGCCGGTATTGCCGCCGGGTCTGCCATTGGACGGGTTTATCAGGGGATGCCCGGCGGTCAACCGGCGGGACGCGGCGGACAGATGGTCAAAATGGTATTCAATGTGGTCATAATCTGCGTCGGAGACCGGGGGCATCGCCGGGCGGGCCGGGTGCATCGCCGGGCGCGCCGGGGCCGCTCGGTCGGGCCGCGTCCGGGCCATGGCTATCCGTTCGGCCGCCGGGCGGTGCGGGCGCGTGGCTGTCTGCGCACGCGCCGAACGGGCGTCATCGGCCAGCCGCTTCTCGCGCCGGCTGCCGTACACCACCCTTCGAAGCTCGCCCACGATGGCATTCATCCGTTCGGCCTGATTGTTCATCTGGTGGGAGGCGGCCGCCGTCTCCTCTGAATTGCCGGCGTACTGCTGGACCATGCCGTCGATCTCCACCATGGACTGGTTGATCTGGTCGATGCCCTGGGCCTGCTCCCTGGAGGCGCCGGCGATCTCTCCGATCAGCTCACCGATGCGGTCGGCGTTGCCGGACACCTCCGCGAAATCTTTGTTGGTGGTGCTCAGCAGGCCGGAGCTCTCCTTCACCCGGATCACGGTGGTCTGTATCAGTTCCGCGGTGTCCTTGGCCGCCTTGGAGACGTTCATGGCCAGGTTCTTCACCTCGTCGGCCACCACGGCGAAGCCCACCCCGGCCTCGCCTGCGCGGGCGGCCTCCACCGCCGCGTTCAGGGACAGCAGGTTGGTCTGGAACGCGATGTCATCAATGGTCTTGATGATGTCGGAGATGTTCTCGCTGGCCGAATTGATGTTCTCCATGGAGTGGTTCAGGTCGGCCATGGAGCGATGGGCCTTTCGAATAATGCTGTTGGAGCTGTCTATAAACTCCTCGGCGCTCCGGGCATTATCCGAATTCTGACGGATCATGGTGGTGATCTGCTCGATGGAGGCGGTGGTCTCCTGGAGGGAAGCGGCCTGCTCGGACCCGCCCTCGGCAAGGGCCTGGCTGGCCGCCGAAATCTCATCCGCCGCGCCGTTGACCTCTGCGGACATAACCTTCAGATTGCCGATGATACGCTCAAGAGGCCGGACGGTGGAGCGGGCGATGAGCCAGATAAGGCCGATGGCCAGCGCCATCAGCCCCATGGCCATGGCGATATTGATGTTCCGGATGCGGTCAATGGGCGCCATGATCTCTTCCATGTCCGCGTAGATCACCAGGGTCCAGCCCACATCCTCGATCCGCTCAAAGGCGGCCAACTGCGGCTCGCCGTTCCAGTCATAGCGAATCATGCCGGAGCCCTCCGCCAGCATCCGCTGGCCGAAATCCCGTTGATCGATGCGGGTGTTGAGCACCAGGTCCTCGTTGGGATGGGCCAGAAGCATCCCGTTGGCGTCGAACATATAGGCCCGGCCCTTCTCCCCCACCTGGACACCATCGAGAAAAATCTTGTTGAACGCATTCAGCGAAATGGCGCCGAAAAGCACCCCGTTGACCTGATCGCCGCTCTGGATGGGGGCGGCCATCACGAAGACCGGCGCGCCGGAGGATTTGCTCTTGATCACCTCCGACATGAAGGGCCGCCCCTGGCTGGCAGCCTGGAAGTAGTCACGGTCCGACACATTGTAACTTCCCTCCAGGGCCTCATCGTCCCCGGCAATGATGTCTCCGTTCATATCCACCACGGCGATATGCTCGAAATAGGGATAATTCTCCGTCAGCCCCTGGAGCTGGCGCTGGGCCGGCTTTCTGGCCACGACGCCGTAGGAGGACTGGAGCGCCACGCTGTACACCTTGCCCTGGCTCCATGTGGCCACGTTCAGCTTCCGCTCATTTAGCCAGCTGGCCATCATATCCACCAGGAACTCGGAATTCTTTCGCATCTGCTGCTCAATGTTGTTGCGCAACGCCCGTCGGGACTGCGTGAAGGAAATGGCGATGGAACCCACCAGCGCTAATATGATCAGCGACAGCGTGGGCAACAGGAATTTATACTTCAGACTCATTTTCATATTGTCCTCCCCTCAATCGATTCTTATAGGGTTTTTCTGGAAAAAGCCACGGATGGTCAGGCGCTGACCTTCAGCGCCTCGAAACCGGAAACGATATCCAGCAGCTCTTCGGTAATGCGCATCTGGCGGCGCTGGTGAAACGTGGCGCTCAACTCATCCAGCCGCCGGCCGATATTCTTCTCCGCCCCCTGCATGGCGGCCAGGCGGTTGGCGTTTTCACTGGCCATGGTATCCACCAGGGCCCCCATGACCGCGGCGAACAGATATTGCCGGATCAGCGATGAAAAGAGGCGGTCGGGCGCCATGGTGAAAAGGGGCAGGGAGCGGCCCGGCCAGGGCTCGTCCTGGAGCCGGTCGAGCCAGGCCCGGTCCACCGGCAGCGGATGCGCGTCCGCTGGCGCACCGCTGGCCGCGGATGTCTGGCGGCTGTAAAAAAGGTAAAGATGAGCGCCGGGCTCCCGTCCCATGAAGTCATCCATCCGGGGTAAAAGGTCGCCCACAAGAAAGCCGGCGCCGGACAGGGAGCCGGGGGCGCGATGCAATTCCACCTTGGCGGCGGCGCCCGGCGGCAGCAGGCCGGCGGCCCGCTCTCCCACCACGATCAAAAAGCGCCGGTCGGCTGCCACGTCTAACTCGTTCAGGATTGTCAGACCATGATCCACCACCTGTTCGTTGAGGGGACCGCACATCCCCTGATCGGTCCCAAAAAGGATGGCCGCCACCCGGGTGAGGGGCGCACGCCGGGCATGGATGCGCGTCCGGGGATGGTTTCGCAGCAGGGCTCGCAGGCCCAGTCGAACGGTTTGGACATATCCGGTAAGCGAGCGGGCCGCCTGTTCATACTGGCGGATGTTCACCGCCGCCATGGATTTCATGGTCCGCACCACCGATTCCATATCCCGGGTGGCGCCGATCTGGCGTTGCAGCTCCTCAATCGTCCGCATGGCGATTTCGCCCTTTCCGCCCATCCCGTCGGCGCTGATCCGCCACGCCGCGCCCCGCTTCCACGATGGCCGAGATGTCGTCTTTGGACAGCTTTTCGCCGGCGTCGATCTTCTCCCGAAGATGATCCAACCGGTCGGCGGCCTCGCGCCGGATGGCGACGATCGCTTCAGCCACCGCCGCCAGGGGCAGATCGTCCAGCACCCCCTCGTTGACGATCACCAGGGCAACGATCTGCTCCCATGCCGGCAGCGGCGCGTACTGGGGCTGCTTGAGAACCTCCCGCACTCGGCGGCCCCTTGCCAGGGTCTTTTGTGTCTCCGGGTCCAGGCGGGTGCCGAACCGGGCAAAGGATTCCAGCTCCACGAACTGGGAGTATGAGAGACGCAGATCCCCGGCCACGGCCCGGTAGGCGGGCAACTGGGTCTTGCCGCCCACCCGGGACACCGATTTCCCCACATCCACCGGCGGCAGAACGCCCCTCTGGAACAGGTCCGGCGACAGGTAGATCTGGCCGTCCGTGATAGAGATCAGGTTGGTGGGGATGTAGGCCGACAGGTTCTGGGCCTCGGTTTCAATGATGGGCAGGGCGGTGAGCGAGCCGCCGCCGTGCTCGTCGCGCAGGTGCGTGGCGCGCTCCAGCAGCCTGGAGTGGACATAGAAGATGTCGCCCGGATAGGCCTCCCGGCCCGGCGGACGGCGGAGAAGCAGGGACAGCTCCCGGTAGGCCCGGGCGTGCCGGGTCAGGTCGTCATAGACGACCAGGGCGTCCCGGCCCCGCTCCATGAAGTATTCGCCGATGCTTGTGGCCGCGTAGGGGGCGATGAATTGCAGTCCCGGCGGGTCCTCCTCCGTGGCCAGCACCACCACCGTGTAGGCCAGGGCGCCATGGCGCTCCAGATCGGCGATCAGCTTGGCCGCGGCCGAGCCGCGCTTGCCCACGCCGCAATAGACGCAGACGACATTCTTGTCCTTTTGATTGATTATGGTGTCCAGGGCGATGGCGGTCTTGCCCGTCTGCCGGTCCCCAAGGATCAGCTCCCGCTGGCCCCGGCCCACCGGAATCAGGGCGTCCACCACCTTCAGCCCCGTCTGGAGTGGCACTTCCACAGGGGCCCGATCCATTATGGGCCAGGCGGGGCGCTCCACCGGCAGCCGGGCCTCGCCGGTCACCGGCCCCTTGCCATCCAGCGGCTCGCCCAGGGCCGAAAGCACGCGACCCTGAAGGGCATCGCCCACCGGCACATTTAGCACCTGATTGGTTCGCCGGACCTCGGCGCCCGCCCACAGCTTGTCCCCGGCGCCCATCAGGATCACGCCGGTCTCGTGGGCATCGATGTTGAAGGCCATGCCCATCACGCCCTCGGGAAAGGCGAGCAGCTCCTCGTCCCGGACGCCGACAAGCCCTTCCACCCGCACGGTGCCGTAGCCGGCTTCGATGATGGTCCCAACGGCGCGAACCGCTGGCGTGGCTTCCATATCGTTCAGGACGGCCGCTTGCATCGCAAAGGCGTCCTCTATGGTCAAATCAAGATCCCGTAGCATAGGATCATTCATTCCGTTTCTCTTTCCGCGCTTCATCCGCCCCGCCCGCGCCGCTCGATGCCGAGTCGCTCCCGCCGTCCCTGGATCGGGCTTCACCGGTTGTCCGGCTCGCCTCGGCCTCGGCTTTCAATTCGTCCGATGCCTCCGTTTCCTTCACCTCCGGCGCTTTCCGCGACTCACCCTCAAAGGCCTCGCTCACCCGCTCTGACATTTCGGCCAGATACCCGGCCATGCTCCAGCCGATCTTGTGCCCCCTGGCCCGCAGCTCGATGCCGAAGATCAGTTCCGGAGACACTTCGTAGGCCACATTGATGTCTTCATCGAATGCCTCCCGCAGGCGGCTGGATGTCCGCTCCTGACGGTCCGCGCCCAGGGAAAACCCGCTTACAACAGTGGTCTCTTTGCCGCTTTCCGCCAGGGCGGAGGCGAAGCGATCCCGGCCTTCGGCGTCCATCTTTTTCAGCCGATCCAGAAAGACCTTCACCGCCTGGTCCTCCACCTCGGTTTCAGCCAGGTCCCGGAATGCCTTTTCCCCGATTCGCCGCACCTGATCCGCGCTCAATTCCCGCATTTTCCTCAAAAAACCCTCCCGGCGCCGCGCCAGGGCGGCGCTCCATTCGTCCCGGGCCGATTCCGCCGCCTCCCGGGCCGCGTCCATCCACTCCCGGCGGCGCTGGTCGGCCGCCTCCCGGGCCTCCTGGATCATCTCCCCGCGCCGGCGCTCCATTTCGGCCTTCTTTTCCTCAAGCTCCCGGCGCAGCTCCTCGGCCGCCTCCCGCTTGGAATCGGCCTCCTCCAGGCGATGCCGGATTTTTTCCTCCCTGGCGTCCATGGCCGACAGTATCCGGTCATAAAGAAAATACTTGAGCAGCCCCACCAGGATGAGGAAATTGACGATCTGCGCGATAACGGTAAACCAGTCTATCAGCAAGATCTAACCTCCCATGTTGGCGACCACGTAGTCCCAGAAGGGATTGGCGAAAATCAGGATCATCGAGACCACGAAACAATAGATGGCCGTCGATTCGATCATTGCCAGCCCCACAAACAGGGTCCGGGTTATGCTGTTGCTTTCGTCCGGCTGCTGGGCCATGGCCGAAAGCGCCGATGCCACGGCGCGGCCCTCGCCAAGGGCCGGCCCGATGGCGCCGATGCCGATTGTCAGCCCGGCGGTGATCACCGAGGCCATTCCGATAAGTGTAATTGGGTCCATGCTTTAGTTCTCTCCTTTCTCCGATTGCCGCTTCCGCGCGTCCGCCGTCCTCTGATCCCGGGCCTCCCGATCATGGGCCCGGGTGGCCGATGCGATATATACCATGGCCAGAATGGCGAAGATGTATGCCTGAATCAGGCCGGTGAGCAGCCCTAAGGCCTGCATCACCACCGGAAAGATAAAGGGCACGATGGCCAGCAGGATGGCCACGATCTTTCCGCCGCTCATCACGTTGCCGAAAAGGCGCACCGCCAGGGCCAGGGTCCTGGACAGCTCGCCCACGATATTGAAGGGGAGCATGAAGATGGTGGGCTGGATGTACAGTTTCAGATAGCCGCCCAGCCCCTTTTTCAGGATGCCGAAGACGGGCACGGCCACAAACACGCAGATGGCCAGGGCCGCCGTGGTTGACAGGGACGCCGCGGGGGATTCATACCCGGGGATGATAATTAGCAGATTGGAAACGGCGATGAACAGAAACAGGGTGCCGATGAAGGGCAGATAGGGCCGGGGCCGCTGGCCGCCGGACACCTCCCGGATCTGTTTGCGCATGCCCCCAACCACCACCTCCAGGAGGTTCTGGCCCCGGCTCAACCGGGTATCCGACGACAACCGACGGGTGATCAGGATCGAGCCGAACACCATCAGAAACATGACGGCCCAGGTGAAGACCAGGGTGGCGTTGATGTTGACGAACCCCCACTGCCAGAAGATCACAGCGTCCGGCGTGATGTCCTTCATGTCCATAAGGTTCATGAGGCCACCTCGCCGATGCGCCGGGTCAACAGCATCCTTGCCGCCATGAATCCGATCACGCAGGCCATAAGCCCGTCCCACCGGCCGCCGCTGGCGAAAAAGATGGCCGTCAGTCCGAGGCCGGCCCGGGCATAAAATCCGACCAAGATCCACAGCTCGGGCCGCCGGGCCGTGGGCATGCGCCGCACGGTCCACCAGAGCCCGCCGAAATAGAACAGGCCGATGGCCACGCCCAATCCCAGTGCCCCGGCCAATCGGCCGATCTCGGCCCACGGAGCGGCCGATGATGCTGTCATAAGCAGATCACGCGCTGTTAAATCCATTGTTTCTCTTCCCGTCCTTCCGTCGATTACTCGTTATGCCGCCCCTCCCGCCGCACCCAGGCCCAGGCATTGACGCAGCCCAGAACGATGCCCATAAACAGCAGGGTCAGGGTCCATGAGGGCGGGCCGGGGAAGCGCTTGTCCAGCCAGACGCCCAGGGCGATGGCCAGCACCGTGGGAATGGCCACGGACCATCCCACCAGCCCGAACATGCCCAGGCCGAACCAGACCCCCCTGTCCGAGTTGGCCCGGGCCCGCAGCTTGCGGTCCTCCTTGTCGCCGATGCTCCTGACAAGGCGGTCCGCGCCGGTTAGCCCGGACCGCCCGGTTAGCCCGGTTGGCCCGGTTGGCCCGGTTGGCCCGGTTGGCCCGGTTGGCCCGGACCGCCCGGGCGTGTCGGGACGTTCATCCGCCCGGGGCCGCCCTTTGCCTTTCGGAAAGTCATCCGCCATGGCTCTGAACATCCATGAAGCGGCGAACGAAACCGGCTTCCATCCGCGCCGTGGCGGATCGGGCCCTGCGCTCCCGCTCATCAACGATTTCAAAGGATTCGGCCACGGTCCGCCGCAAATCGCCCAGATCCGGTCCCCGGACGCCGTGCCGGGCCGATACCCGCACCACGCTTCCCACCTTCACCAGGATGCCCTCGTCCAGCCCCAGGTAAACCGACTCCCCCTCGGGCGTCTCATAGGAAAGGATGCCGGGGGCAAGGGCCGATACGAAATCGATATGACGGGGCAGCAGCGTGAAATAGCCGTTGACCGCCTCGGCCGTCACCTTCAGCGCAGGCGCGTCCACCAGGATCTCCGACGGCAGCAGCACCTTAAGGCGCATCCTGAACACATCCAGGCCCTTTCTCCCCTGCGTCGGGTCATCGGATGCCGGGTCATCGGATGGCGTGTCATCGGATGCCGGGTCAGATGAAAGATCGTCAAAAAATAAAACCGCTGATTCCGTGTCGCCCATTGGTGTCCTTCCTTCCCATCCATTGCGTTTCAAGCCTGTTCACAATTTACCATCCCGCTTGGCCGATTTAAATGAGTGAAAGAGAGTATTTTGCCGGACGCGAAACCGTAAGTGACCGGACAGTCGATTTGCCCAACAGTCCGGGCGCGGCGGGGAAATAAGGCGCGGAAATCCGGGGAATACGGAATTGGCCCCATTCTATGGGCCGGCCCATTTTTATTAAGATGATTCCATCGACATGAGGGAGCGGGGCTTTGGCGACTTCGGCAAACTCACCGGTGCTGGGCTTTGACGACTTCGGCAAGCTCACCTTTCCGGAGCTGATCGGAGCTGTTCGGAACTGATCGGAGCTGTTCGGAGCTGTTCCGAAGCGCGCCCGGGGCCACCGTAATGGGCTTTCTGGTTTTCATCTGCGCCATGATGGCGGCCCTTGAGATCCTGGGCCTTTAGCCTTTTAACAAATCAAACCCAATCGATCGGGCGCTGACTCGATCAACCAAAAGGAGTGACCTTATGCAACAGGCAAAAACGGGCGATACCGTCAAGATCCATTACACCGGCAAGCTTCAAGAGACCGACAAGGTCTTCGACACATCCCGGAACAGCGATCCCATCGAGTTCCAGATCGGCGAGGGCAAGCTCATCCCCGGCTTCGAAAAGGCGGTGACGGGCATGAACGTGGGGGAAAAAAAGACCATCTCCCTGCCCCCGGACGAGGCATATGGCCAGCGGCGGGAGGATCTGCTGGTTTCGGTCAACCGGGAGCGGTTTCCGGAGGACGTGACCCCGGAGGTGGGCAAGATGCTGCGGATCGAGCGGCCGGATGGCGACACCATCAATGTCCATGTG
This sequence comes from Desulfobacteraceae bacterium, assembly GCA_011390035.1. GTDB lineage: Bacteria > Desulfobacterota > Desulfobacteria > Desulfobacterales > JAABSP01 > JAABTE01. The sequence goes on from JAABTE010000005.1 coordinate 18,117, forward strand.
GCCAAGGTGGAAGACGACGCCGTTATCCTGGACGCAAACCATCCGCTGGCGGGCAATACCCTGGTTTTTGACATGGAACTGCTGGAGATCGTTTAGACATGAAAATCGGCATCGTGGGCTGCGGCATGGTGGGGGCCACAAGCGCCTACGCCATGATCATGGGGGGCATCGGCCGGGAAATCACGCTGGTGGATCCGGATGAAAAACGGCTGGTCGCCGAGGTGGCGGACCTGAACCATGCCGTGCCCTTTTCAAACCCCTTGAACGTGCGGGCCGGCGGCTACTCGGATCTGGCCGGCTGCCGGATGGTGATCATCAGCGCCGGCGTTTCCCAGAAACCGGGAGAAAGCCGCCTGGATCTGCTCAAGCGAAACGCGGCGGTCTTTGCCGACGTGGTGCCGTCCATTTTAAAGCACGCGCCGGCGGCGCTGCTGCTGGTGGCCACGAACCCGGTGGACATCATGACCCATCTGGCGGCCCGGTTCGCCGCGGATTTCGACGTTCCGAGCCACCGGGTCTTCGGCACCGGCACCACCCTGGACACGGCGCGCTTCCGCTCCCTGCTGGGGCATCGGCTGGGGGTGGACCCGCCCCACATCCACGCATATGTGGTGGGCGAACACGGGGACTCGGAGGTGCTGCCCTGGTCCCTGACGCGCATCGGCCCGCTGGAGCTGGCCGACTTTTGCGAGCGCCGGGAGATAGAACTGACCGATTCGGATCGGACCGATATCGAAAACCGGGTGCGGGGGGCGGCCGGGGCCATCATCGGGGGCAAGGGCGCCACCTACTACGGCATCGGCGCGGCGGTTGCCAAGATCGTGGACGTGGTGCTACACGACCAGCGGTCGATCCTGACGGTGACCACCCCGGCCAGTCAGATCGCCGGCGTTTCGGATGTCTCCGTCTCCATGCCCCGGCTGTTGGGGGGCGACGGCGTATTGGCGGACCTGCCCCTGCGGGAGATGGACGAAGCCGAACACCGGGCGCTGTCCGAAAGCGCCCGGGTGGTCAAAAAAGCCATCGAGACCATCGAGGCCGATTAGCCGCGGAGGGATGCGTTGCGCCGCTTCCGGTCCGCTCATATCGTAAAGCGATGAGCGGACCGGTTGAAAAACCCCTTGATAGCGTCATTAAATGTTGTGATTCCCGCCTGTGTGTGCTATAAGCATTCTACCCGTTGAAATCGAAATCAGAACAATCCGGAGGACGAAATGGAAAAGGCCGTCATGCCTTCGTCTGATGCCTGCCAGAGGGGAATCATGGAAATCGAGGGGGCGCTGGGAGACCTGTGCGACCGGATGGATGATGCCTATCTCGCGGCGGCCGATTTTTATGGCTTCATCTGCAACGGCTGCGAGGATAACTGTTGCCTCACCCGCTTTTATCACCATACACTGGCCGAATATCTGTACCTGCTGAAGGGATTTTCCGCTCTGGACCCTGATGAGCGAAACGCCATTCGGGAACGGGCGGCGGCGGCGCGGCGCAAGATGGCCCTGTCGGAGGTCAAGGGCGCCCCGCCCCGGATGATGTGCCCGCTCAATGTGGATGAGCGCTGCCGGCTGTACCCCTACCGGCCCATGATCTGCCGCCTTCACGGCATTTCCCACGAGATCCGCAAGCCGGACGGCGCCCTCTTTTACGGACCCGGCTGCGCCGTCTTTTCAAGGCTGACGGCCAGCATGCCCTACCACCGGTTCGACCGCACCCCCTTCTACGCCGAAATGGCCCAACTGGAACATAATCTGCGCCGGGAAATGAACTACAAGGAGAAAGTCCGCATGACCATCGCCGACATGATCGGCCATTTTCCGGAAATGGCGCCGGCGTCCCCCATGGCCCGGGCCCGACGGGCCGCAGCGGGGGGCCTGGGATGAGGTTTCTGGAAAAAACCGACGCGCTGGAACAGCTCCCGGGCCGGCCCATCGCGCCGGGGGAGGCGTTCACCTTCCGGTGCCATTCCGGCCTGGCCTGCTTCAACCGGTGCTGCCGAAACCTGAACCTGTTTCTAAACCCCTTCGACGCGGCCCGCCTGAGGCGGCGCCTGTCCGTTTCGTCGGAGGTCTTTCTGGAGCAATACGCCGACGTGGTGCTGCGTCCGGAAAACCATTTCCCTGAGGTGATGCTAAAGATGGCCGATGACACCGAGGCGTCCTGCGTCTTTCTGACAGCGGAGGGCTGCGCCGTCTATTCGGACCGTCCCGGCACCTGCCGGGCCTTTCCCATGGAATACGGCGTCCAATACGACGCCGCCACTAGCGCCGGCGCGGCCGTCCATTTTTTCCGGCCGCCGCCGTTCTGCCTGGGCGAGCGGGCCGATGCCGTCTGGACCCCGGAAACATGGGCCGCGGACCAGGAGGCGGAAGCCTACCACCGGATGACCCTGGCATGGGCGAAGGCAAAGGGGCTGTTTCAGCAAAATCCCTGGGGCGCCGAAGGCCCCTCGGGCCGGCGGGGCCGCATGGCCTTCATGGCCGCCTATAACATCGACCGCTTTCGGGAATTTGTTCTGGACAGCAGCTTTTTAAAGCGGTTCAAGGTTCAACCGGAAACCGTCAAGCAGATCCGGGCCGGCAGGGACGAGGCGGTTCTGGAGATGGGGTTTGCCTGGATCGCGTTTTCCGTGTGGGGCGTTCCCACGCGCCTGTTCAAGCCGAAGCGATAGCAAGGACCCGCGTCCGGGGGGCGCATCTCCCCGTCACACCACCCCCGGGGGCATATCGCCCACCCGATCGCCCCCCAGCGCATAGCCGCCGTCCAGCCGAAGCACCGCCCCGGTCATGAAGGGGGCATCCCTTATAATAAAGGTAACGGCCCGGGCCGCGTCCTCCACCTGGCCCAGCCGCCCCAGGGGGGTATGGGCCAGGATCGCCCGCCGCTGCTCGGCCGTCAGCAACCCCCACCCCCGGGTGCCGGGCCCGTGCCGGGTCTCGAACACCCCCAGCATGATCTCGTTGACACGCACCGTGGGAGCCCCCATCCGGGCCCAGGTCTCGGTGAGCAGCGACACGCCCCGGTTGGCCGCCGAATAGCCCTCGTTGAAAAGAAGGCCTGCCGGGCCGCTTCGCCCCACCAGGCCGGCGATGGATGAAAAATTTATCGCAACCCCCGCCTCCGCGGCCTTCAGATGCGGCAGGGCCGCCTCGAAGACCCATCGCTTGGCCCGCAGGGTGGTGGCCATCTCAAGATCCCACTGATCCCGGGTGTAGGCCCCATGCACCACCGGCCACCCGCCCCGCTCGATGTTGTTGATCAGAATATCGATGCCGCCGAACCGCTCCACCGCCTTTTCGATCAGCCCGGCCACCGCGTCCGTGTCATTCAGATCGGTCCTGACGAACAGGGCCTCGGCGCCCACGGCCGCAAAATCGGCCCGGCACCCGTCCAGCGCCTCCTCCCAGTCGAAATAATTCAGAACCACCCTGGCCCCCTCGCGGGCCAGCGCCAGGCCCACGGCCTTTCCGATGCCCTTTACGGCGCCCAGCACCAGCGCCGTCTTGCCCGCAATGTTCATAAGGCGCCGCCGGCCGCCCTGCCGCCTTCATTCCGTCCACACTTCTTATCGATGCAGCCTTCGCCCCCGGCGCCTTCGCCCAGGCCCAGCAGCCGTTGACGGACAAGGTCAAAACCGAGGCGCAGCAGGACCGCGTCGTCGGTTCGCGCCTTTTCCAGATCCGCCTCCGGATTCCACTGTTCGGCCGCCGCGCCGTCCATCAGCCCGTCCTCGAACACCTGCCGCCGGAAGTTGTCCAGGTCATAAAGCGCCAGCTCGAAAAGCCGCCGGCCCGCAAGGCCCAGCGGTCCGGGCGCCATCCGGTTTCTCAGGGCGATGATCTCCATGAGCCGGTCATTCTCCCGAATATAATCCGCCAGCCCCTGGTCGGCCACCCATTCGGACACCCGCCGCTCGGGCCCGTCCTCGAACCCCCGGCAGTGGGCCTCCCGGATCAGGGCGAAGCCCTCGGTCAGGCGGCCCGTGTTCCGGTCTCTGGACAAAAAGCGGGCGATGGGGTAAAACCGGCAGGCGGATGGCCGGTGGGCATAGATCCGGCAGCCCTCCGGGGAAAGAAACGGGCAGGCGCGGCCCGTTGCCCGGTCCTGCCGGAGGCTGACCACCGGCAGGCCGGTGCGGGGGCCCTCGTAAACCTCGGCATGTCGCCGTAAAAACTCATCCGAGGCGATGCCCAGTTGATTTTTAATTCGCAGTATGTCATAAGGGGTCAGAAACTGGTTCAGATCGTGACAGCATTCGTTGAAGCAGGCCCGATCGGGGCCGCACCGGAACCGGAAGGTCTCCGAGGCGCCGATGGGGGTCATTTCGGTTTCCATGGGTCGTTTTTTCCTTTCGTTCGAGGATGGCGGGCCGCCGTGGGCCGCCCCTTGTGTATCAAATCCCGCAGGTTCTGGCAACGCCGGATTCCGACCGGACGAGCGAAATCAGGCTTGCCCCTTTTATTTCAACAAGTTGGAAGACAAGACCGCATCCCGTTCGATTCTTAGAAAAATGCTTGACAACACAAAAAATTAAATGTTATATGTCCTCTCTGCTTATATTTTATATGTCTGAATTCAATAGACATTTAATTTCGGAACGATACCCGCCGAATGCGGGACAATCGATGGATATAACTTGAAATACAGATCGAAATGAACCGGCCGGGGTCCGATGCCGGCCACCAAGACATGAAGGGAGGTGTGAGAACGGAAAGCGTGACACATCAGAAAATCGGACCAAGTATGACAACTCTAACACAACTCGAGGAGGTATGTTAAATGCCAAGCTTTGTGATTACTGAAAAATGTGACGGCTGCAAGGGCGGCGACAAGACAGCATGCATGTACATCTGCCCCAACGACCTGATGGTGCTGGACCCGAATGATATGAAGGCCTACAACCAGGAGCCGGATCAGTGCTGGGAGTGCTTTTCCTGCGTGAAGATCTGCCCGACCCAGGCCATTGAAGTCCGCGGCTACGCCGACTTCGTGCCGCTGGGAAGCTCCATCATGCCGATGATGGGCACCGAGGACGTTATGTGGACCTGCAAGTTCCGCAACGGCACCATCAAGCGCTTCAAGTTCCCCATCCGGACCACCCCCGAGGGCCAGGCCAACGCCTACACCAGCCTCAAGGGCAAGGATCTGGACAGCAACCTGCTCTCCACGGAAGAGGCGGACGGCTACAGCATCGTCAAGCCCAAGGCGCTCGCGTAACAACCCGTCCGGCGCGTTCAAGCGGCGACAAGCGAGAGTACCTATCTGACAACTTCGCCCGCGATCAGAAGCGGGCGCCATGTACCAAGGAGGTTATAGAATGGCATTACCGAATAAACCAAAGGGTGAGCTGAAGGCTGTTAGGGATCCGGAAGTCGAGGAGCGGGAAGTTGACATCCTCGTCGTCGGCGGCGGCATGGCCGCTTGCGGCACCGCCTTCGAGCTCAAGAAGTGGATGAGCGACGATCAGAGCGTCCTGCTGGTGGACAAGGCCGCCATGGAGCGCTCCGGCGCCGTGGCCCAGGGCCTGTCGGCCATCAACACCTACATCGGCAGCAACTCCCCGGATGATTACGTCCGCATGGTCCGCAACGACCTGATGGGCATCGTCCGCGAAGACCTGATCTTCGATCTGGGCTGCCACGTGGACGATTCCGTCCATCTGTTCGAGGAGTGGGGCCTGCCGATCTGGAAGAAGTCCGAGGATGGAAAGAACCTGGACGGCAAGAAGGGCCAGAAGATGGGCACGCTCAAGGGCGGCGCCACTCCGGTCCGCACCGGCAAGTGGCAGATCATGATCAACGGCGAGTCCTACAAGCGGATCGTGGCCGAGGCCGCGAAGCTGGCCCTGGGCGAGGACAACATCCTGGAGCGCGTTTTCATCGTCGAGCTGCTGCTGGACAAGAAAAACGAGAACCAGATCGCCGGCGCCATCGGCATCTCCGTGCGCGAGAACAAGGTGTACCTGATCAAGTGCAAGACCATGATGGTGGCCTGCGGCGGCGCCGTCAACATCTATCAGCCCCGGTCGGTCGGCGAGGGCAAGGGCCGCGCCTGGTACCCGGTGTGGAACTCCGGCTCCACCTACTACCTGTGCATGAAGGTGGGCGCCGAGCTTTCCATGATGGAAAACCGTTTCACCCCTGCCCGGTTCAAGGATGGTTACGGCCCCGTCGGCGCATGGTTCCTTCTGTTCAAGGCCAAGGCCCTCAACGGCCTGGGCGAGAACTATGTGGGCTCCGCGGCCGCCAAGGCCGAGCTGGAGAACTACGCTCCCTACGGAACCGCCGCCATCACCCCGACCTGTCTGCGAAACCACCTGATGCTGTTCGAGATGAAGGCAGGCCGCGGCCCGATCATCATGGACACCGTCACCGCCCTGGCCGAGATCGGCAAGACCATGGACAAGAAGGAACTCAAGCACCTCGAGTCCGAGGCGTGGGAAGACTTCCTGGACATGACCTGTGGCCAGGCCAACCTGTGGTGCGCCACCAACACCGAGCCGGAGAAGAAGAACTCCGAGATCATGCCCACCGAGCCCTACCTGCTGGGTTCCCACTCCGGCTGCTGCGGCCTGTGGACCTCCGGACCGGATTATGACTGGGTCCCGGACGCCTACAAGTGGGGCCACAATGGCAAAGTGTACAACCGCATGACCACGGTTGTGGGCCTGTTCACCTCCGGTGACGGCGTCGGCTGCTCCGGCCACAAGTTCTCCTCCGGTTCCCACGCCGAGGGCCGCATGGCCGCCAAGTCGATGGTGCGCTTCGTCCGGGACAACAAGGACTACAAGCCCGAGGTTGCCATCTCCGCCAAGGAGGCCGTGGACATCGCCTACAAGCCGGTCCGCACCTATCTGGACAACGCCGCCTACACCACCGCCGATGACATCAACCCCGCCTACATGAAGCCCAACGGCATGATGTACCGGATGATGAAGGCCACCCACGAGTACGGCGCAGGCACCGCCACCTACTACCTGACCACCAGCAAGAACCTCGAGATCGTCATGGAGCTGCTCCAGACCATGCGCGAGGACTGCGAGAAGCTGGCGGCCGGCGATCTGCACGAGCTGATGCGCGCCTGGGAGATCCTGCACCGCATCTGGACGGTGGAAAGCCACCTGCGGCACATCCAGTTCCGGAAAGAGACCCGCTACCCCGGATTCTACTATCAGGCGGACTATCCGCAGCAGGACGATGCCAACTGGTTCTGCTTCACCAACTCCAAGTTCGATCCGAAATCCCAGAAGTGGGATACCTTCAAGAGAGACTACATCAAGATCATCCCTGATTAATCCAGACAGGACTCCGTCCAAGTGGATTGACTAGCAAACACCTCCAGGCGTCGCAAGATGCCTGGAGGTTTTTATTAAGTGAGTAGCGCGGATTATGGGATCATTGGGTTATGGGTCGTGGGTAATGGGTCATGGGTCATGGGGCTCTATCACCCATCACCCATCGCCCATAACCTTTTGAAAAGAGGATGATTGGCTGGGTCTAAAGCGATATCACCCATAACCGATTAACAGTTACTATGGAGGGATAGCATGACTGAACAAACACAAGCCCCCGCGAGCGGAAGCATCCTGGTGGTCGGAGGGGGGA
>JAABTE010000051.1 GCA_011390035.1 Desulfobacteraceae bacterium
CTATTACAATGCCCTCAACGGCGCCTACCAATCCTACGGCAAGCCGCTTATGGAAGACGAGCGGGTGCGGGCGCTGACCTCTGTGCTAACCGGCGCCCCGGCCGATGCCGACGCCCCGCCCCCGGAGGCGGATCTGGACGCCTATGTGACGCGGGAGGCCCTTGATGGACTGTTTCTGCTGATCGCAAGCGAGGAAAAGCAGATCCGGGAGCAGCCCGGGGCGCGGGTGACGGATCTGTTGAAGCAGGTGTTCGGAGGTAGTACGCGCCCCTAATCAGGCGCGGCTCGAAAAATACAGTTTTTCCCCCCTTGATTCACTGGGTTTTTCTGTTAGCATGACGCCACTTGCTTGTTCGGAAAGCCTTAACAAAAAAGGGGAGTGAATGACAAAACAAAACACCGGCCCGCTGGGCATCGACATCGGCTCAGTCTCCATCGCCCTGGCTCTGATGGACGCGGATGGACGCATTCAAAAAACCCTGTACCGGTTCCACCACGGCCATATCCAAAGGACCCTGGCGGCGATGCTGGACGAACTCGGCGTGAAAACCGTCCGGGGCGTGGCCGTTACAAAGGGAACCCCCTCGGTGGTCCGGTCGGATCGGGTTTTCGACGATCAGGTGGCGGCCATGGCCGCGGCGGGGCGAATCCACGGCCGGGTGGGCACGCTGCTGATTGTGGGGGGCGAGCGGTTCGGGGCGGTGTTTTATGACGAAAACGGCGAATACCGGAATTTTCGGGCCAACACCGACTGCGCGGCGGGAACGGGGGGCTTTCTGGAGCAGCAGGCCGGGCGGCTGCGGCTGAAGGATATCGCCGAGCTGTGCCGGATCGCCGGGGAAAACCACGGGGAAGCCCCACGCATCGCCACCCGGTGCGCGGTGTTCGCCAAGACGGATTTGATTCACGCCCAGCAGGAGGGCTATGACCTTGCCGCCATCTGCGACGGGCTGTGCCGGGGGCTGGCCCGGAACATTGTCAATACGCTGTTTTCGGTGTTCGCGCCGCTTGCGCCGATTGTGCTGATCGGCGGCGTTTCCCGGAACGCGGTGGTTGCCGGGCACCTTCGGCGGATCACCGGAAAACAGGTGATCACGGACGAAATGGGGTCGCTTTACGGCGCGGCGGGGGCGGCCTGGCTGCTGATGGAGGAAGATGGGAAGCGGGCGCGGCCGGCGCGGGTTGAAGCGATCCTGAAAGGGAAAAAATCCGAAGACGCGGAGGGGGACCGCCATCACCCGCCGCTGAACCTCAACCTTTCCGACTACCCCGATTTCAATGGGATCGCGGCATGGGAATGCGCCGGGAAAACCCAGGCCCATCCGGTGGAGGTGGACCTGTACGCGCCGCTTCCTCAAGGGCCCGCGGTTCCGGTTTATCTGGGCATCGACATCGGTTCCACCAGCACCAAGGCGGCGGTGACGGACGCGGACAACCGGATGCTGGCGGGATTTTACACCCGCACGGCGGGCCGGCCGGTGACGGCGCTCCAATCGATACTGGCGGCCATGGCCGATGCCGGGGAGCGCTCCGGCGCGGGGTTTCGCGTAATGGCCGCCGGCGTCACCGGCTCCGGAAGGAAGCTGATCGGCAAGATCATCGGCGCCGATCTGGTTATAGACGAGATCACCGCCCATGCCCGGGCCGCGCTGGAGCTGCATCCGGGGGTTGACACCATCATCGAAATCGGCGGTCAGGACAGCAAGTTCACCACCCTTTCCGACGGACGGGTGGATTTCTGCGTGATGAACACCGTGTGCGCGGCGGGCACGGGCTCTTTCATCGAAGAGCAGGCCGAGCGGCTGGGCTGCCCGCTGTCGGAATACGCGGACCGGGCGACCGGTTGCAAAGCGCCCCTGGCGTCGGACCGCTGCACGGTCTTCATGGAGCGGGACCTGAACCACTACCTGAACCGGGGATGCGCCACCGGCGAGGCCCTGGCGGCGGCGCTCCATGCGGTGCGGGAAAACTACCTGTGCAAGGTGGCCGTGGAGGGGCGCATCGGCCGGCATGTGGTCTTTCAGGGGGCCACGGCGCGGAACCGGGCGCTGGTGGCGGCCTTCGAACAACGGCTGGAGCGGCCCATCCACGTTTCCAGGTACTGTCATCTGGCCGGCGCGCTGGGGGTGGCCCTGTCCCTGGCGGACGCTGGAGAGGAAAAAGACGCTTTCCGGACAACCTTCAAGGGGCTGCGCCTTCACGAGCGGGGCATCCCCGTTTTTTCCGAGATGTGCGATATCTGCCCGAACCATTGCAAGCTCACGGTGGCGGAAATCGAAGGCGAGCGGGTGGCCTACGGCTTCCTGTGCGGCCGGGAATACGATGAGCGGCGCCGGGTGGATAACAACCGCTCCGGCTTCGATCTGATCCGCGCCCGAAAGCGGGCCTTTCCGGTGCCGAAAGCCCCCGGGGTCCATCCGGCCGTCCATCCAACCATCCATCCAGCCACAGATGGCGCCACCCATTCAAACGGCCATCCAACCGGCCATCCAGCCGTCCATCCAAACGCTGACGGCGCGGCTCCGGCCATGGATAATGGCAAACCGTCCCTCATCGATGGCCAACCGCCCCGATGGATCAATGATGGCGCCGTGCGCCGGCCGGTCATCGGCCTTCCGGCGACCCTGCACCTGGTAGGGGAATTGCCCATGTGGCGGACCTTTTTTCACCAGCTCGGCTTTCAAACCGTCACCAGCCGGGACGCCGCCGACGCCATTGAAAAGGGCCGGCGGGTCTCCGGCGCAGAATTCTGCGCCCCCATGACCGCCCTTTTCGGCCATGCCCGGACGCTGCTGGAAGACAGCCGCGCCGATGCCGTCTTTCTGCCCTTTTCCATGGAAAGGCGAGTGGATGACAAGCGATGCCGCCGCCAGAACTGCTATTACACCCAGTACGCCCCCGCCCTGGTCAAGTCCGCCTTTCCGGACGCGGAAGACCGGCTGATGACGCCGCTCATCGACTCGCTCTACTACGGCTTTCACGACAAAACCCAGCTTTACCGGGCCTTAAAGTTGATTCCCGGCGGTTATTCGCCGTTTCTGAAGGTCTCGGCCGCCTTCGACGCGGCCCGGCGTGCCGCGGACGCGGCGGCGGAGCGGATGCGGCGGATCTACGCGGAAGAGACGGCCGACGGCCAAACCCACGCGGTGCTGCTGGGCCGGCCCTACACCATCCTGTCCGCAGGGCTGAACAAGAACATCCCCGGCATCCTGGCCGGCCTCGGGGTGAAGACCTTTTTCCAGGACATGGTGATTCCCCCCGAGGCGGCCGATCCGGACACGGCCGACCCGGAGCTTTCGCCCCTGCTGCGGGAGATTCACTGGCGGTGGGCCGCCCAGATTCTGGCCGCCGCCCGGAAGGTGGCGGAAACCCCAGGCGCCTACCCGGTCCTTGTCACCTCCTTCAAGTGCTCGCCGGACGCCTTTGCCATCGACTATTTCCGGGACATCATGGCCGCCTTTGACAAGCCCTACCTGCTGCTCCAGCTCGACGAACACGGCTCCAGCGTGGGGTACGAGACCCGCATCGAGGCGGCGGTCCGGGCGTTTTACAATCATCGGCGAAAAGCGGCCCCGGCCCGGCCCGAACCCCGCAAGCCCTGCGTCCGGATGCCCCGGCGAACGGACCGGCTGACGGACAAGACCCTCTATTTTCCGGACTGGGACCCCATCGCCCTGCCCCTGGTGATGGCCGGCCTGCGGCGGGAGGGGGTGGACGCCCGCATGATCCGCCCCTCCCCCGGCGCGGTGCGGGAGAGCCTCCGGCGCAACACCGGCCAGTGCATCCCGCTGAACATCATGGCCCGGGCCTTTACGGACTCGGTGCGGCGGGACGGAGTGGACCCGGGCCGGGCCGCCATGTGGATGATCGAATCGCGCATCCCGTGCAACCTGGGCATCTACCCGCATCACATGGGCCGGCTCATCGCCGAGGGCGGCGACGGCATGGATCGGGCTGCCGTCTATGTGGGCACCATCAACTTCGCCGAGATCTCCCTGCGGCTGCCGGGGGATGTCTTTCTGGCCTACCTGTGCGGCGGCATGGTCCGGGCCATGGGCTGCCGGGTCCGGCCCTACGAGGCGACGCCGGGCGCCGCGGACGCGGCCATGACGCAAGCGCTTTCCGATTTCGAGACGGCCTTTCTGGAGAACCGGCCCCTGGAGCCCGCGGCGGAGGACGCCGTGGCCCGGTTCGAGGCCATCGCCCTGAAGGACGTTCCCCGCCGGCCCCGGGTGGCCCTCTTCGGCGATCTTTACGTCCGGGACAACCCGATGATGAACCAGGACATCATCCGGGCCATCGAGACGGCGGGGGGCGAGGCGGTCACCACCTCCTACAGCGATCTGGTGCGAATGATCTCGGGCTCTTACATGCGCAAATGGTTCCATGAGGGAAACTACATGTCGGTGCTATCCTCCACCGCCTTTCTGACCGCCATCCGACGACGGGAACGGCGCCTGCTGGAGATCTTCGGACGGATAACGGGAGACGGATGGCGGATGCGGGACGCACCGGCCGACCGGATATTGTCCGCCTATCACCTGAACGGCGCCCATACCGGCGAATCCATGGAAAACCTGATCAAGATCCACCACCTGAAGGCCCGGCATCCGGACATCCGCCTGTTCGTCCAGCTATCGCCGGCCTACTGCTGCCCGGCGCTGGTTACAGAGGCCATGGCCCGGAGCATCGAGCGGCTCACGGGCACGCCCATCGTCTCGATCACCTATGACGGCGTGGGCGGCGACAAGAACAGCGCCATCGCCCCCTACCTGGCCTTTCCGGCAAACCGGCGTCTGCCATCGGCCCGAAGCGGATCGGGCCAGACGGGTTTGGGCCGGACGGGTTTGGGCCGGACAGGTTAGGACCGGATCGGGAACGCAAAGGGGGTTCTCAAAAAGAAATCATGATCATTCTCGAAACGCAGCGCCAGGACCGACACATTGTCCACCCCCCCGTTTTCAAGGGCCTTGTCCACCAGGGCCCTTACCATATCCTCGATCACCTTCCCCTTGTGGTTGTGAACAATCCGCAGAATCTCGTCATCCTTCACCATGTCCGTCAGCCCGTCCGAACACATCAGGATGATATCGTTGGGCCTTAGCGGAACGTGGTCGATCTCCGGGTCGATGTTCTCCGACACCCCCACCGCCTGGGTGAGCATGTGCCAGGCCTTCCTGGGCACCTTTTCCGGCGACACGCCCTCCTTTTCCACCAGGTCGTTGCCCCAGGTATGGTCCCTTGTGATCTGACGGATGTCGTCACGGATCATGTACGCCCTGCTGTCTCCGGAGTGGCAGATGATGGCCAGGTCGTCGCGGATCATGGTCACCACCAGGGTGGTGCCCATGCCCATCAGGGCGGGATTGTTGGCGGCGCTGAACTTGATGGTCTGGTGGACCTTGAGCGTGCCCTCGCGCATGGCCGCCCCCACCGCGTCCGGCGCGGAGTCCCGGACCAGGCTGTTGACCAGATGATCGCAGACCACCTCGGCGGCCATCCGGCTGGCCATCTCGCCGGCCTTGGAGCCGCCCATGCCGTCGGCGACGATGTAAATGCGGTGCCGGGCGTCCACCAGAACGCAGTCTTCGTTGTTCTTCCGCCGCCGGCCCACATCGCTGAGAAATGCCACCTGCATTGTTTCTGGTTTTTCCTGTTTTAGGCTTCCTGTCCCGGACCCATCGCTTAGGGCTTTTGGTCCTGGGCTTTTGGTCCTGGACTTTTGGTCCTGGGCTTTTATGGGTTCGTCGGAGCCAGGACAAGATAAAACTTGAAAAGCCCCCGCATGGCTCCCGCGGGGGCTTTATAGTATGAACGATTCAATCCCTGCCGTCAATTATCCTTTTAGGGAATACTTGTCGGCGATCACATCATAATATGCGTTCTCCGACACCGATCCCCACACGCCCACGCGCTCCTTGAATTTTTTGAAGGCCTCGTGGACCTTGCGGGACGCGGCATCCTTGTCGGCCTCCTCCTCCAGGGTCTCCATGGACATCTTGCGCAGCTCGTCCATGAGCGGCTCGGGGAAGCTCACCAGCTCCACCTTGTGCTTGGTGATCAGCTCCTGGAGGGCCTCGCCGTTGCCGGCCTCGAACTGAGACAGGCTCCACAGGTTGGTCTCCATGGCCACAGAGTCGATGATCAATTGAAGATCCTTTGGCAGCGACTCGTAGGCATTTTTATTGAAGATGACCTCAAGGCAGGTGCCCGGCTCGTGCCAGCCCGGATAGTAGTAATACTGGGCGGCCTTGTAAAAGCCCATCCGCAGGTCGTGCATGGGGCCCACCCACTCGGTGGCGTCGATGACGCCGCGTTCCAGCGAGGTGAAGATCTCGCCGCCGGCCAGAAGCACCACGGTGCCGCCGGCCTTTGCAATCACCTTTCCCCCCAGGCCGGGGATCCGCATCTTGAGCCCCTTGAAATCCTCAATGGTCTCCATCTTTTTCCGGAACCAGCCGCCCATCTGCACGCCGGTATTGCCTTGGGGGCGCGGAATCACGTTGAAGGGGGCGTACACCTCCTCCCACAGCTCCAGGCCGCCGCCGCCGTAAAACCAGGCGTTGATCCCCTGGGCGTTGAGGCCGAAGGGGACCGAGGAAAACCACTGGGCTGCAGGAACCTTTCCGGCCCAGTAGTAGGCTGCGCCGCTGCCGCACTCCACAGTCCCCTGGGAGACCGCGTCAAAGACGCCGAGGGCCGGAACCAGCTCTCCTGCCGCAAAGACCTGGATCTTCATCCGGCCCTCGCTCACCTCCTCCACCCGCTTGGCAAACCGCTCTGCACCGGTCTGGAGTACCGGCAGGTTGGGCGGCCATGTCGTGACCATTTTCCAGTTGTAGGTCTTGTTGGCCAGAACCGCCGGCGCCGACAGCGCCGTACCCGCCACCGCCGCGGCTGCGGCAATGCCCGTCTTCTTCAGAAACTCTCGTCTTTCCATCCTCATGGTCCCCTTTCGTTGGCGTGATTGATGAATGTCCATTGACCCCAAACCCTTTCAAACAGAACGGCTACCGGCCGAACACAACCCCTGGCAGCCATGTTACCAGTATCGGGAAAAAGACGACAATCAGCAGCCCGATGAGCTGGAAGATAACAAACGGGATGATGCCCCGGTAGATGTGCCCCGTGGTGATCTCCGGCGGCGTGACCGCCTTCAGGTAAAACAGGGAAAAGCCGAAGGGCGGCGTCATGAACGAGGTTTGCAGGTTCACGGCGATCAGGATGCAGAACCAGGCCGGGTCGAAGCCGAACTCGATCATGATGGGCGCCAGCACCGGCACGTGGATGAAGGTGATCTCGATGAAATCGAGGAAAAAGCCGATAACGAAGATCAGCCCCATCACCACAGCCAGCACGAACCACTTGCCGTGATCCTCGGCGATGCCCGACAGGAAATGGCGCACCAGCTCGTCTCCCCCCATGCCCCGGAACACCAGGCCGAAGGCGGCCGCCCCCACCAGGATGATAAAGACCATGCAGGTGAGCTGCATGGTGGCGGTCATCACCTCCTCGAGGATCTTGCGGCTGAAGCGCCGGTTGGCTATGGTCAGCACCGTGGAGCCCACCGCGCCCACAGCCGCGGCCTCGGTGGGGGATGCCACGCCGGCGAAGATGGAGCCGAGTACCGACACCATCAAAAACAGGGGCGGAAACAGGGCCTTGCACATCCGGCGGAACATGATGGGCCATGTCAGGCCCTCCAGCTCCGACTTGGGCAACGGCGGCGCCTTTTCCGGCCAGATGAGCGCGGCCATCAGGATATAAATAATGTAGAGAACAACAAGCACCATGCCGGGCAGCACGGCGCCCATGAACAGATCCCCCACGGACACCCCCACGATGTCGCCGATGAGTACCAGCACGATGGAGGGCGGGATGATCTGCCCCAGGGTTCCGGAGGCCGCCACGGTGCCGGTGGCAAGCTCCGGATCATACCCCCGCTTGAGCATGGTGGGCACCGCCAGCAGCCCCATGGTGACCACGGTGGCCCCCACGATGCCGGTGGAAGCCCCCAGAAGCGCCCCCACCACCACCACCGACACGGCCAGCCCGCCCCGGACGCGGCCGAACAGCAGGCCCATGGTGTCCAAAAGCTCCTCTGCCAGGCCCGAGCGCTCCAGCATCACCCCCATGAAGACGAACAGGGGCACGGCCAGCAGGGTGACATTGGTCATCACGCCCCAGATCCGCAGGGGCAACAGGTTGAAAAAGCTCCAGCCGAATCCGATCAGGCCGAAGGCCAGGGCCGTTCCCATCAGGGTGAAGGTGACCGGAAAGCCCACCATCAACAGGATGGTCAGGGCCAGGAACATCCATCCCGGCAGGTAGTGCATGAACAAATAGGGCAGATCGGGCACGCCCGACAGCCCCGATATCTGGGACAGCAGCAGCGTCTCCACCAGGATGATTCCGGCCATCGCCGGCAGGGCCACGGACGCCTTCCGGGTAAGGGTGGTCAGGCTCTGGATCGCCAGGGAAAGGCCCTGCAGGGTGATGAGAGCGAAACCGGCGGGGATGGCCGCCTTGACGATGTATCGGTAGGGAATGCCGCCGGGGTCCGGCGAGCCCTCCATCACCATCCAGGAGTTGTGGACGAAGTTCAACGACGTGGCCATGATCATGTAGCAGCCGGGCAGCAGGAAGAAGATCACGCCCAACAGGTTGATCCATGCCTGGGCCTCCAGGGACAAGCGCTGATAGAAGATGTCCACCCGCACATGCCCGTCCTTGAGCAGCGTGTAGCCGGCGCCCATCAGGAAGATGAAGGCAAACAGGTGCCATTCGAGTTCCTGGACAAAGACGAAGCTGGTCTTGAAGGCGTAGCGCATGACCACGTCCACGAACACCACCAGCACCACCACAAAGGTGGCCCACGCCACGCCATAGCCCACCGCCCTGTTAAGGGAGTCAATGGCGCGGCTGATGAATTGCAGCACTCTCATAGGCGTCTCTCATTCCTTGCGCTTAAGGCCGACCGGATGCACGATCAGCATGTATTGGGACTGTCGCTCGAAATCCATGTGCGCCAGCCGATATTGGCCCGGCGCCAGCTCCACGATGGCCCGCAGGCGCCCCCCCGGCCCCTCGGTCAGCCGGACCCGCCGCACATCCCCGCCTTTCGGCGGCGACACGGGCCGCAGATAGACCGCCTTCCGGGTCCCCTCGAAATCGCAGATCACCCTGGGCGCAGGCCCGCCCTGGAAAACCACCCTGGGCGTGCCCGCCATGCTCATCTGAAAAATCACCTTGGTCTCGCCGCCGTCGGCGACCACGCGGACCTCCTCCAACACCCGGCCGTCCGGCGTGGGGCCATAGGAGGGATCCAGGTCCGGATGAAACAGGCTGAAATGGGCCCACCCGGCCTTGCCCCGTGCGGTTCGCACCCGGTTCCAGTCCCCCCGCACCTCGATCACCCGCGCGGTATCGCCCCGGAAAAGGGAATGAACCTTCCGGGCCATCGGCGACGGCCCCTGCCGAAGCCATCCGCTCTCCACCCGCACGGTCAGTTCCATGGATGGCGCCCCGGGCCCCGCGCCCGCCGGCGGCCGCCCGGCTCCCGGCCGCTCCGAGACCGATCCCGGCGGCTTTTTCGGCGGCACCCGGGGCCGCTTGTCCGGCCGGGCCGCACTCGCCCGCGCAGCCGCCGCTCCCGTATCTCCCGGTGTTCCGCCCGTGTCTCCCCGTACTCCGCCCGCATCTCCCCGGGCCTCGCCCGTTACTCCCCGGGCCCCGCCCTTGTCGCCCCGGGCTCCGGAAACGGCGCCGGCCCCCGCCGCCCGTGCGAAAACCCCGCCGCTGGCCGCCCTGAGCGCAGCAACCAGCCCATCCGGATCTTGCACGGGAAAGAATCGGCCGCCGCCCTTTTCCGCGATGCAGGCAAGCTGGCCCTGATCCTCATTAGCGATCTTGAGCCCGATCACATGGATAATGGTGTCCCCATGCATCCGCCGTATGCGCCCGGCGATGGCGCACGGATCGCCCATGCAGGTGTCCTGCCCGTCCGCCAGCAGGATCAGGGTTCCGGGGCCGCCCAGCTCCTTTAATATCTCAGACATATGCCCCAGCGCCCCGGCCAGGGCCGTCACCCCCATTGGGGAAATGGCCACCAGCTTGCGGAACAGCGCCTCCTGGCCGTGGGGCCCGGGCGTCAGCAGGGTTTCCACGTCCGCGCAGTCTCCCTTGCGGCGATGGCCGAAGGCGATCAGCCCGATGTTATCGCCCTCCCCCGGCGTAGCGGCCAGATCCACCAGCGCCCCCTTCACCGACTCCATCTTTGGCAGATCGGCGAGCGGCTCGGCCATGCTGGCCGAGCCATCGATCATGAAGATCAAATTCCGGGCCCCGGCCACGCCGGCAAGCCCCCCCCACATCATCCCCGCCGCCATCGCAACGGCCCAAAATCGTCTCAACGCCATATCCTCCCTCATGCATTTGGCTTCATCGATTGGCCCCGCCCCCCGGCATCTCTTCATGCGGAATCGGCGGAAATCCCGATTCAGGCATCATTATGATATTATTTATTAAAAATCAACAGATAAACTGAATAAAATTTAACATGCCTATCTAACCGCCCGTACCCGCCGGAAAAAATCACCCAAAAAAAATCACTCCATGGCCCGCCGAAAAAAGACTTGCCACGACCGGCCGATTTGTTTATCTTGATGACCGGGTGGTCATTTCGCCACCGATGCAACAAAAGGGCGCCCCCCCTGCGGCCGCGCCCCGACAAAGCGAATCATCGAAACACCATCGAAATCAAAATCCTTGCGGGATCTTATGCCGAACCTTTTCCAAACCCCATTCGCGGACCCGGCCCTTGCGGCCTTCGCCGAAAAGCTGAGCGCCGGCCGCCGCCTCGACCGCGAGGACGGCATCCTTCTCTACCTCAGCCCCGATCTTGCCGGCGTTGGCCGCATGGCCGACTCGGTCCGACGCAGGCGCCACGGCCGGTCGGCCTTTTTCGTTTACAACCAGCACCTGAACTACACCAACGTGTGCGTCAACCGCTGCCGCTTCTGCGCCTACGCCCGTGACGACGGCGCCCACGGCGCCTTCACCCATTCCATCGCGGCCGTCCGCCAGGCCCTGGCCGCCCGCAGCCACGAGCCCATCCGGGAGCTGCATGTGGTGGGGGGCCTCAACCCGGCCCTTGGCTTCGATTACTACCTGGACCTGCTGGCCGCCATCCGCCAGATCCGCCCCGAGGCGGCCATAAAGGCCTTCACCGCCGTTGAGATCGACCATCTGTCCCGCGTCTCCGGCCTCGATTTAGACGCCACCATCGCCCGCCTCAAGGCGGCGGGCCTGTCCATGATGCCCGGCGGCGGCGCCGAGGTGATGAGCCCCCGCATCCACAGAAAGCTCTTCCCCCGCAAAATAAACGGAGACCGCTGGCTGGAAATCATGGCCGCCGTCCACCGCGCCGGCATCCCCACCAACGCCACGCTGCTGTACGGCCACATCGAAACCATCGAGGAGCGGGTGGATCATCTCATCGCCCTGCGCGACCTCCAGGATAAAACCGGCGGCTTCTCCGCCTTCATCCCCCTGGCCTTCCACTCCGAAAACACCCGGCTTTCCCATCTGCCCCCCACCACCGCCTTCGACGACCTGAAAAACGTGGCCACCGCCCGCCTCCTGCTGGACAACTTCGACCACATCAAGGCCTACTGGGTAATGATCGGCGAAAAACTGGCCCAGGTCGCCCTCTCCTTCGGCGCCGACGACCTTGACGGCACCATCATCGAGGAAAAAATCACCCACATGGCCGGCGCCCGCTCCGCCAAAGGCCTGACCCGAGACCAGATGATCCGCCTGATCCAGGCCACCGGCCTCCACCCGGTGGAACGAGACGCCTTCTACAACCCTGTCCCGACCCCACAGCCACCCCAAAAAACCCCGACCACCACACTTTCCCCCCAGTCCACCCAGTCCCCCCATTCCCCCCATTCCCCCCAGCCCACCCAATACCCACAG
>JAABTE010000052.1 GCA_011390035.1 Desulfobacteraceae bacterium
TTTTTTCGCCGGCGGGGCACCCGCCGGCGGTCAGGAAAGGAGAAGACCGCACGATGACCCTGAGAAAAAAGATACTGCTCGGCTATGGCGTTTCCTTTGCCCTTATGGGGCTTGTGGTGACATGGGCCGTGATCAATCTGGTCTCCCTCGGCAAGGCCACGGACGCCATCCTGCGGGAGAACTACCGCAGCATCCTGGCCGCCGAGAACATGGTGGACGCCCTGGAGCGCCAGGACAGCGCGGCGCTGCTGATGTACCTGGGCCAGGGCGTGGCGGGCATGGCCCAGTTCCGGGAGAACGAGGCGGTCTTTCTCCAATGGCTGGCCCGGGCAAAGGACAACATCACCATCGCCGGCGAGGCGGACCTGATCAATGCCATTGAGGCCGGATACGCCGAATTCCGGATGCTCTTTTCCGGGCCGGACTTCCCGCCGGACGGGGTCTTTGCCGATGGCTACGCGGCGGCGGTCTTTCCGCTGTTTTCCCGGACGCGCGCGGCCTGCATCCAGGTGCGCCGCCTGAACGAGGAGACCATGTACGCCGCCAGCGTGAAGGCAGACCGGGTGGCAGCGCGGGCCATCTGGTCAACTGCCGCGGTGGCCGCATCGGCGCTGCTGGCCGCCCTCTTTTTCAGTTTGCTGCTGTCGGACCGGATCGCCCGGCCCCTCGGCCGGTTCATGGCCGCGGCCCGGAACATCGCCGGCGGCGACTACGCAGTGCGCGTGCCCGTTGAAACGGGCGACGAGCTGGGCCTGCTGGCCGAGGAGTTCAACCAGATGGCTGACCGGCTGCTGCGGTATCACGAGATGAACATCGAGCAGATCCTGTGGGAAAAGCAGAAGGTTGAGGCGGTGCTGGCCAGCATTGAGGACGGCCTGCTGGTGCTGGACACGGATCTGAGGGTCACCGGCATCAACCCGGCCGCCCGGCGCATCCTGGACGTGGGCTACCAGAACCTGTCGGCCCTCAAGCCGTCCGAGATCCTCGGAGACGCCCTGGCCGGAGCGCTGGGCGGCGCCGCGCCGGGGAATTTACCGCGCCGCTCTCAGGAGACGGGCCGTCCGGCGGACGTGGACGACGCAGACCATGTCATCATCCTGGGCCCGCCGGACGCGCCCCGGCACTTTTTTTATTCCATCACCCCCATCCGGGACGCGGCGGGCGGGGCCATGGGCGCGGTGCTGGCCCTGCGGGACGTAACGCGCCTGAAAGAGGTGGAGCGCCGCAAGAGCGAATTCGTCATGGCCGCCTCCCACGAGCTGCGCACCCCCCTGACCAGCATCGGCATGAGCATCGACCTGCTGCTGGAACACGCCGCCGAAAGGTTGAGCGCCGCCGACCGGGAGCTGCTGGAAACGGCCCACGAGGAGGTGGCCCGCCTGCGGGGGCTGGTGAACGAGTTGCTGGATCTGTCTAAAATCGAGGCCGGCCGCATCGAAATGGAGTTCGAGGCGGTGCGGGCCGAGGATCTGATCCACCGGGCCGGGGCGGTGTTTAAGGGGCAGATGGAGGCTCGAAACGTGGTTTTGGAGGCTCGCATCGACAGCGATCTGCCACCCGTCCGGGCCGACGCCAACAAGCTCACCTGGGTGCTGACCAACCTGATTTCCAACGCCCTGCGGTATGTGGGGGATGGGGGCCACATCCAGGCGCGGGCGGAGCGTGCGGGCCAGTGGGTGCGTATGACGGTGCGGGACGACGGGCCGGGAATTCCGCCGGAATACCAGAGCCGGATCTTTCAGAAGTTCGTCCAGGTAAAGGGCCGGGAGACGGGCGGCACGGGCCTGGGCCTTGCCATCTGCAAGGAAATCGTCCGGGCCCACGGCGGAGCCATCTGGGTGGAATCGTCGCCGGGGGAGGGCAGCGCCTTCACCTTCACCATCCCGGTATCCGGATGACAAGGACAGGCGGAATGACACAACCCCATCCCATCCTGTCCACTCCGTCCATCCTGTCCACTCCGTCCATCCTGTCCATGCCGTCCATCCTGTCCATGCCGTCCATCCTGCATCCCAGAAGGGGCCCCGGCTCATGACGCTGCGGCGGCGGTTTCTCAAAACACACCCGGCCGCTCTGGTGCTGTTGAGCTTCCTTCTGGCGATACTGGCCGGAACCGGCCTGCTGATGCTGCCGGCAGCCACCCGGGGCGGATTGATCCCGCCCATCGACGCCCTTTTCACCGCCACCTCCGCGGTCTGCGTCACCGGCCTGATCGTGGTGGACACGGGGGCCTTTTTCACCGGCTTCGGCCAGGCGGTCATCCTCGGTCTCATCCAGATCGGGGGCATAGGGGTGATGACCCTTTCCGTGACCCTGTTCAGGTGGCTGGGGGCGACCGTGCCCTTCCACCAGCGGATGATCCTGCAGGACCTGTTCTGCCATACGCCGAGGGAGGACATTTACGGCCTGCTCAAGAGCGTGCTGATCGTCACCTTCCTGGCGGAGTCAATCGGCGTGGTCCTTCTGGCCGCGGGCTGGGCTGGGACCTTTCCCCTTCCGGAGCTGGCCTGGATGGCCCTGTTTCACGCCGTCTCAGCCTTCTGCAACGCCGGATTCGCCCTGTTTCCGGACAGCATGACGCCATGGGCCGCGGACCCCTTCATAAACGGGGCCATCTGCGGGCTGATCATTGTCGGGGGCATCGGCTTTCCCGTCATCGACGACCTGCGCCGCCGCCTTTCCGGAAGGCCCCCGGCCCGGCTGTCCATCCAGACCCGGACGGTCCTGTGGACCAGCGGCGCCCTCATCCTCGGCGGCGCGGCGGTGTTCGGGGTTTTGGAATGGCGCTCCCTGGCCGCCTCACCGTCCATCGCCCACCGGTTGCTGGCGCCGGTTTTCCAGTCGGTCACCTGCCGCACCGCCGGGTTCAACACGGTGGACATCGGCGGCCTTCAGGACGCCACACTCGCCATGATGATCTTTCTGATGTTTTTCGGCGCATCCCCCGGTTCCTGCGGCGGCGGCGTGAAAACCACCACCCTTGCCCTCATGGCCGCCTTTACCTGGAGCCGGATGCGGCGGCGATGCCGGGTCAACCTGTTCAAAAAGAGCGTTCCGCCGGACACCGTGAAAACCAGCGCCTCGCTCATCCTCCTGTCCATCGGCGTCATCGGCGGCGTTCTGTTCGCGCTGCTGGCCGGGGAAACCCTGTTGGAACCGGCGGCGGGCGGGGGCCGGTTTCTCGCCTATCTGTTCGAGACCGTATCCGCCTTCGGCACCGTGGGCCTGTCCACCGGCATCACCCCTGGGTTGAGCGCCTGGGGAAAGTGCTGGATCATTTTCATGATGATACTGGGAAGGGTGGGGATGCTGACCTTCGCCTACGGGATCGTGGGGCGGGGGCCGGAAAACGGGGTGGTTTATTCAGAGGAAAATTTGATGATCGGGTGAAGGGTCCGCACCACTGACAATCATGATGGAAATGACGAAAAGGAAAGATTGCGCATATGAAGCGATTCGCCGTGATCGGCCTGGGCAACTTCGGCTTTCACGCCGCCCGGGCCCTGTACGAGGACGGCAACGAGGTGGTGGCCATCGACACGGACCGTCACCGCGTTCAGGCGGTGGACCCGCACGCCAACGAGGCCATCGTCATGGACGCCACCGATCGGGAGAAGCTAAAGGCCCTTGGGCTTCGGGAGATGGACGGGGTGATTGTTTCCACCGGCACCAAGATCTCCGTTAGCATCCTCATCTGTCTTTATCTGCACGAGATGGGGGTGAAAAAGATCCTGGCCAAGGCCCTGGACGAGGATCACGCCAAGATCCTCAAGAAGGTGGGCGCCACGGAAATCATCCATCCCGAGCGGGACATGGCGGTGCGGGTGTCCCTGTCCCTTTCCCGGCCAAACATGCTCGATTTCATTCCCATCTCGGATGAGTTCGACCTGGTGCAGGTGGGGCCGCCCGCGGCCTTTTTGGGCAAGAGCCTGAAGGATCTCAACCTGCGGGCCAAATACAACGTGCATATCATCGCCATCAAGGAGCTGGTGCCGGAAAACTTCGTGCTGGTGCCGCCGGCCGGCTTCGTGATCAAGGACAGCGATGTACTCATCATCATCGGAAAGTCAAAGGACATAAAGCGCATCAAGGCGCTGGTGTGAGCAGGCGGGGCAGCAGGATGGTAAACACGCTGCCCTGGCCGGACAGGCTTTCCGCAAAGATGACGCCCCCGTGGCTCTTGATGATGCCGTGGGCCACTGCCAGCCCCATGCCCGACCCTTTGCCCACCGGCCGGGTGGTGAAATAGGGGTCGAAGATCCGGTCGATGATGTAAGGATCGATGCCGGGCCCGGAGTCCCGGACCGTGATTTTCACATAATTGCCCGCGGGGGCCCGGTCCCCCTCCTGCAGGCGAGCCGGCGCCACCGCGATCTCCAGGGTCCCGCCTGCCTCCTCCATGGCCTGGGCGGCGTTTGCCATCAGGTTCATCAGTACCTGGTGGATGCCGGCGGGGTCTGCTTCGACCATAAGCGCCGTCTCGGAAAGAGCCGTCTCGGGCGCCGCCTCGGGCAGGATTTTTCGGATCTCGATGTCGGCCGGGATGGTGGCTCGCAGGAAATCAACGGCCTGGCGGACGGATCTGACGATGTCCATGGGGCGCCGACGGCCGTCGTCCTTCCGGGTGAAATTGAGAAGCTGCCTGACAATCGCCGCGGCCCGCGTCCCGGCCGTCAGGATCGCCTTCAGATGGGGCCGGGCCGGGCTCCACTCCGGCACGTCGTCCATGGCAAGCTCCGCGTTGCCGACGATGATGCTCAGGATGTTGTTGAAATCGTGGGCCACGCCGCCTGTCAGCGTGCCGATGGACTCCATCTTGTGGGCGTGGCGCAGGTCGGCCTCCAGCCGGCGCCGCTGGGTCACGTCGGCGATGATGCCCACCAGAAAGATCAGGTTGCCCTGTTCGTCCACATGGCGCCGGCCGTTGAGAAAACCCCAGAAGTCGCTGCCGTCGGCCCGGATGTAGTGGCGCTCCACGGCCACGGAATCGATCTCGCCGGCGATCAGCAGGCGCATCCGCTCGTCCCCGGTATCCCGCTGGTCCGGATGGATGTGGGACGGATAGGTGGAGCCGATGAGCGCATCGAGAGGGCAGCCGAACAGGTCCGCCATCCCCTGATTGGCGAAGGCGATCACCCCTTGGGGATTGACCAGGATGATGCCCGCCCGGGAGGTGTCGAAGATCGTCCGCAGCCGGGATTCGCTCTCCATCAGGGATGCCTCCGCGCGGCGGCGCTCGGCCACCTCCGCCTTGAGAGCGTGGTTCAGCCGGGCGAAGATCAGCAGCAGCAAACCGGAAAGCGCCAGCCCGAGCAACAGGCCAAAGATGGCCATCTTCCATTTTCCCAGATCCGGCTTCGGGTCCGGATCGTAAAGGAAGCCGTCCAGCGGGTATTTGGGCGGCAGGGCCCCCAGTCGGGCGAAGGTGTCGGCGATGTGGCGCCACCGGCCCGGATTCATGTGGCCCATCTCCACCAGTTTCGGAAAGATCAGACCGGACATGGCTTGGGCCTCGTAACGCAGGTGTTCCCGGCTTTTGAGCAGACGGTATTCATTGATCAGCAGGTCGATGATCTCTTCCGGGTGGTCCATGGCGTATTCCCAGCCGGCCAGGCAGGCCGCCCGGAACCGGGCCACCCGGTCCGGATGATCGGCGATCTGCCTTTCGGTGGTGAACAGGCAGTCGCTGTAAAAATCGACTCCGTAGGTCTGTGGCAGGATGACGCCGGGGGCGACGCCGGCCTTTTGCATAAGCCAGGGCTCGTTGGTCAGATAGGCGCTCACCGAGTCCACCCGGCCGGAGATCAGATCGTCCAGGTTATAGGTCTGATCCACCCGCTCGATCCGGTCCAGGGGGATGCCCTCGTTCTGGAAGATGGCCAGGATGTCCGCGTCCTTGTTGCCGGGCAGGAGCATCATCCGCCGGCCGATCAGGTCCTGGGGGTGGGAAATGCCCGCGTCGGCGCGGGTCAGCAGGATGGAGGCCGAGTGCTGGAAAATGGCCGCCAGCACCACGAAGGGGCTGCCCTCCGCCCGCTGCAGCAGCAGTTCGGCGCCGGCCACGCCGAAATCGGCCCTGCCCGCCAGGACCTCCTCCCGGGCGAACCGCCCCCGGCCGCCCTCCAGGATGGTCACGTCAAGGCCGGCGGCGCGGTAAAACCCCTTGTGAAGGGCCGCGTAATATCCGGCGAACTGGAACTGATGCTTCCAGGCGAGCTGAAGGCGGACCGCATCGGCGGCCCCCGCCGGCCCCGGGCGCGAGAGGATGAGCGCCAGCGCCGCCAGCAGAAACGCAAGGCGGGTTGGCCAGGGCGGGCGCGTTCCGGAAAAACGGGGCGGCATGGCATCAACCCCGCGTTCCCTCGATAATCCTCGCCAGGTCATCCACGCACGCCTTCAGGCGCGTCGCCTCGGTCCGGAGCGTCTCCGACGAGGCGGCCGCGGTTTCCGCGTTGGCCGCCGTTGCCTGGGTTACCTGGTCCATCTCCGAGATGGCCCGGTTGATCTGCTCGATGCCCCGCGCCTGCTCGTCGGAGGCGGCGGCCACCTCGCGGATCAGGGCCTCGGTGGCATCGGAGCTTTCCGCCACCTTTTTAAAGGCCGCCTCCGCGCTTTTCACCAGCCCATCGCCGGACTGGATGCGCCGGACCGTCTTTTGAATCCTCTCGCCCGTCTGCCGGGCGCCGTCCGCGGCCCTTCGGGCCAGGTTCCGCACCTCGCCGGCCACCACGGCGAATCCGGCCCCGGCCTCTCCGGCCCGGGCCGCCTCCACGGCGGCGTTGAGCGCCAGCAGGTTGGTCTGGAAGGCGATGTCCTCCATGGTGCCCACGATGGACTCGATCTCCCGGCTTGATTCGGCGATGGACTCGTGGGTGCGGGCGAGCATGGCCATGTCTTCGCCGGCCCGCCGGATCACGCCGCGCTCCTCGCGCTTTAACCCCTCGGCCCGGTTGGCGCCCTCGGCGTTGGCCCTGACCATGGAGACGATTTCCTCCAGCGAAGAGGCCACCTCCTGAAGGGATGCTGCCTGCTGGGAGGCGCCCTCCGAGAGAACCTGGCCCACGGAGAGCAGCTCCTCCGAGGCGTCGCCCACGTTGTCGGCGCCGGCCCTCAGGTCCGCGATCACGCGGTTGACGGGGCTGGTGATCCGCCGGGACATGAACAGGGCCATCAGCAGGATGGCAAGGGCGATGGGCACGGCCACGGCGCCGATGAGGGTCCCGAGTTGCCGGATGGGGCCGAACGCCTCGCCGGCCTCGATCTCGGCGATCATGGCGTAATTCACGCCCCATGCCCCCAGCGGGGCGAAGGCGGACAGGACCTGCCGATCGCCGTAACTTTTCAGCAGCCGCCGGCCGGATTGTCCCGCCAGGGCGGCCCGGGCCGCGTCGGTCTCCATTTTGCCCGCCTCGGCGTTTTTAAAGGAGGCGGCCACGGAATAGCGCTCCGGATCATGAAAAGCGTCCGAGCGCATACGAAGGTCCGTTCCCACAAGATAGGTTTCGCCGGTGGCCCCCATGCCGTCCCGCTGAGACATCACCGCGTTGACGTGGGCCGGCGGAATCTGGACCGCGGCGATGATTTCGATTTCCCCCTCAAAGAGAATCGGCTTTCCCATAAAGGCGCTCGGCGCACCGCCGGAGGGCGCGTAAGGGGCGAAATCGACAAAGGTGAAGTCCCGTGTTTCAACGATCCGTTTTGCCAGCCGGCCCAGGCCCGTTCCGGCCAGCGGCGGCCGGAAGACATTGGACCGGTAGTCAGATTCCCGGGTCACGGTGTAAAAGACCTGGCCGTCGGGGTGGATGAGGAACAGATCGTGAAAGCCGTAGGCCTCGACGAAGCGGTGGAAAAAGTCCGTCTCCGCCTCCCTCTCCGCTTCCAAGGGCAGGATGACCTCCTCGTACTCGATGGTGCTGATGACGGCCCATTGAAGCCCGGAGAAGCGGAAGGGGGCGTAGCGGCTGATCTCAACGCCGCCGGTCGAGCCCATCTTGACCATGATCCCGGATTCGCCCGCCAGCGCCCGCTCGATGTCCGGCCCCGCCTTGGGGTCTCCGAAAACCCCCTTCTTCACCGCCCGGTCGCTGCGATAGACTGTTTTTTCCCCGGTCCGGCCCACCAGGTAGGTTTCGCCGGTCTTTCCCATCCCGTCCCGCTGATGCATGACGCGGTTGATGGGAATCCTATCGATCTTGAAGGCCAGAACGCCCACGATGGCGTTGTCATGACTTCCGATCAACGGCATGGCGACAAAGCAGATCGGCTCTCCTTCCTCCGGACCGTAGGGCGCGAAATCCTGGATCACGATGCTCCCCGACATGGCATTGGCGTGGGCGGCGGCAAGGGATGTTTCCCGCAGCGTTCCGGTCAGCACATTTTCCCCCAGATCGGCGCCCCGATTGGCGGTGAACACGACCCGTCCCTCCGGGTTGATCAGCATCACGTCGTGATAATCGTAAAGCATCTTGTATTTGCTCAGAAAATCGTATTTCACATCCTCCAGAAAGCCATACAGGCCCTCATTCAGGAGGCCCTTTTCAGAAAAGCACTGTGAGAACTGCCCCACCGCGTAGGAAATGGCCGGATTGGCCGCCAGGATCTCCGCGTTGTTCATTGCGGCCGTGAAAAAATCCTGGAGCCGGTGAACATGGCCGGCCTGGACCGCCGCCATTTTTTCCGACGCCGCCCGCTGAAGGTTGGCCAGCTCCTCGCCCAGCACGGTGATGTCCGTTTTCAGCTCGTCGAAAAAATTTTCCATGGCCCGCTTCTTCAGCGCCAGAACGCTCTGGAGCTGATCAAAGGCCTTGTCCCGCAGGGCCGCCTTTGACCGATAATAGGAAATACCGCCCGCCAGCAAAAAGGGCAGAAAACCGATGAGCAGGAAGGCGCCCATGATCCGGCTTTTCAATGTTGTGTTCTTCAACATGCGTCCCGCTTTCAAAGAAATTGAGGGTGTCGATGAACCGCGTCCCGTCAGGAGCATCCTGCTTTCCCCTAATCCGCGATCGCCTTCAACAGCGCGTCCCTTGCATCAGAATAAAACTGTATGTCCACCTTTGTTGCCATGTCGTCGGAAAGATCGAACAACTGTCGGCGGCATCCAACGGGCATCAGCAGGCCGGCGGCGCCCTTTTCCACGGCGATCTCGGCAATGGCCACGGCGTTGTGGATGGGCTCGATGGAGCCGCCCAGGTTGATCTCTCCCACGATGATCAGGCCGCCCCGGACGCTCTTTTTGAGAATGGCCCCGCAGAGGGCGATCAGGGCGGGAACCCCGAGCTTGGCGCCGGTTCTGGCGGCGTCAAAGGCCCGGAGCTGGAGGGTGAACTCGTGCCGGCGGGGGTTTTTGTCGCCGATCAACTGGGCGGACCGGGCATAAAGGTTCTGCTCCGCGTAGGAGATGGATTCCTTAAAGGGCGGCGGGGCCGGCTTGTTGAGGATCTTCACGCCGGCGCCGGGGCCTTCGCTCACCTCAATGCGAAACAGGCCGGGATGATCATCCTGCCCCCCGGGGCTGACGCACCAGACCTGGCCCGGTTCCAGCGGATCACCGCCGATGCTGTTTTCACTCTGCAATTCAGGTGTGCCCACGAACTTTTCCACGCCTTCTTCACCGATGACATAGCTGAAATGGGTGTTTCGGAACTCGGCCGCGCCGATCCGTTTCTGCTGCTCCTTTACCCGCCTTCGGCTTTCCATGGCGATGCGGACGGCCCATTCCAGCTCCGCTTCCGGTATGGGGTCCGTATCGTGGGGACGCAGCAGTTTCAACAGGCCGCTGGCGGTTTTGCTCACCGCGTTGGCGTCACGGCCGCTTAGGGCGCCGCCGAAAAAAATCCGGTTGCGCAGCGCGGCCACGCGGCTTTGAGATCGAAGATGACTCATGCATTCGGACAGAAAATCGCTCACCATTCCGAAATGGTCGGTGAGCATATCCCTGTGGATCTTGGGCGCGTCCCATCCCGGCAGATACCCGTGAATCCGGTCCATGAACGCGGTGTCGTCCCGCATCTCCCTGGGCAGGGGGCCGAAAAGATGGCCCACGCGCTGCTGATGGGCCACATCCACATCGAAATTGCCCACCAGCACGATGCTGCCGTCGGCCCGGATGCTCTCCTTTCCCCGGCTGAACTCGCCGGATTCCATGTAGCCTTTCATGATGTTGACGCCGTCCTTCTGGTCAAATGAGATGCCGGAAATCTCGTCAAAGCAGATCACGTCATACTGGCAGACCAGGCCCCGCTGGCCCGTGCTGTTGTTGACGAACATCCGGGCCACGGTGGCCTTGCCGCCGGAGATGAGATGGGCATAGGGGGAAACCTGCTGAAACAGATGGCTCTTTCCGGTGCCCCGGGGGCCCAGTTCCACCAGGTTGTAGTTGCGCTCCACAAAGGGCACCATCCGCAAGAAAAAAGCGTCCCTTGCCCGGCCCGATAGATGGGCCGACTCCACGCCGATGCTTCGCAGCAAAAACGCCTTCCATTCCTCGGTGGAAAACGCCTTTCGGGCATTGGCCATGACATCCAGCACATCCCGCCGGGAAAGCTGTATCTCCCGGAGGCTTTCAACGCCAAAGGGCCGGCCGTTGCGCTCCTGGGCGATGGCCGCGTCATAGGATAGCGTGATCTCCGAATAGAAGCCGCCGGTTAGCATCCGCTCGTGGGCCTTTACCAGCTCCGCGTCGATCCGCACGTCACGGAGTTGCAGGCTCGGCAGCGTTGCCAGGTAGGAATCGGTCCTGGCGTCCAGCCGGGCGCTGAGAAGATCGATGATTTTCACCGATCCTTTTTCCCGCGCATGGGCCTTGAAAAGTTCCTCCTCTCCGGCCTTCACGGTTCGGGATTTCAACTGGCGCTGAACGATCTCCAGCCCCTCGTCGATCTCCTCCGGATCGGTGCCGGCGCAGTACCGGCCCAGCAGAAACTCCACCACATAAGTGGGAACCGGAAACTGCCGGCTGAAGGCGCGAACCAGATCCTTGCGGACCAGGTAGCCGTCCAGGGCCGCGGCGGCTTTTTTATCCAGTATATCCATTTCCATCAATCGGTAATCCCCCAAAACTCCCTGATAAATTCCACAAAGCCCGCTGTGATCTGGCAAGCGCGGAGAGCGTCCTCCGATATGAGATCGGCCTGCTCCAATACCACATTCAAGGATGCGCCCGGCTTTTTCCTTTGTCCCACGGTCGTAATAACAGCCTTATTGAACTTTTCAATTTCGGCCACGGCTCTTCTTATTTCCGCATGGTCAATGTCCCATGTGAACATTTCTTTCATTGTTCTTTTGGTCTTTTCAATGAGCGGCTTGTTCTCTTCAGTGAAATCGAACATCGGCATCAGGATATCTTCCAGCGTGCCCTTGTCGGGCGCTCCGCCCCAGACGAAAACAGCTTTATCCTTTGAGATTCTTCCAAATTTAGTTTTCGTTCCGATCCAGGCATCCACTACAAAATCCTTTTCATTTACCTTCTGAAATTCTCTGGATATGTTGTTAACGATCAAGTCCAATCCGTCGGCATCGCTGTCATATAAAAAAAGATACTTCACGGAATTGACAATCTCTTTGGCCCCTTCCGGAAATATCGCTGCCTGTTCAATCATCGGAATATAATCTGAAAGAAGATCCCTAACCTTATTGTATTGTGTTTTTCCACCGCAGTTGAAAATGAATGCGATGTCATCATTTTTCCGTAGTACCGTGTCAGGCAGAAAGAACTTGTGGGTCATATCCAGGGACATGTCC
>JAABTE010000053.1 GCA_011390035.1 Desulfobacteraceae bacterium
GAGAGAAAGCCACCGCTACAACCCAGGTTGAGGATACAACATTGGTTGTAGGGGTTGAAGCGCTGGTTCGGCAACATTTTATAATTCTTTTATTTCCACGATGAAAACACACGAAAGACTCGGGCGGCTCAGAGACAGGCAACAGCATACGCCGGAAGCCTTGGATTTGACCATGTAAATGACGGATCACTTGTCGATTTTTTCTATCTCCTTTCGCAGATCAAACAGGAAATCAAGAATTTCACAGACCTTAAAAGAATAAAACATCTCAACATCTTTTAAATGTTGATCATAACTAACAAGATGCGTCGCTTCACCATTTTCAGCACAAAGAATGAACGCGATATCATCGACATCGGAAGGATAAATTGGAAAATGATATTTTTCAATCGACACATGGATTCCAGCTTCAAGAATCGCGACAAGAAATGTTTTGATATTCTTTTCTGAAATCTCAAGCGCTCTTAACTTCTCAACATATTCAAGAAGCGTATCATCAGAGAAAAGAATCTCGAACTGACCGCTCCGCCATCGATTGAAAAATTCTCGATTTGGACTCGATTCAGATGTCGTCTTCTCAGAGGCAATCACAACATTGGTGTCAGGAACCACTCTGAAATGGGTTTTCTCCATGATTCAGCTTAATTTCCGCTCGATCTCATCTCGCGCCTCCCCCAGATTCCGAAATGCCTGATCGCGGTCATACCCCCTCGCCTTGATTCTCCGATGCATCTGCTTCGCTTCGCGCAGAATGCGAAGGCTTTCAGGATCATAGGCTTTCAGATAAGCATAACGAATCCGGTCTCCCCTCTTTTCAAAAACAACGGAAATGTCCTGATCCTTCAATAGAAGATCCAGTAGAAGACCTGGATTTTCCCGAACCGCCTCCACCGATATGTCCTTCACGTCTTCCGACGACAGCATTGCCATGGCGTCTCTCCCCCTTTGCTTTCCGTCCCTTGACGCCGGTTCCAATAGATAGCCCCCTATTCCGCCGACGCCCTCATTGTCGTTAAAAGCATAACATTAACGCGGCCGTCATTCAATTTAATAAAGCGACAAGGATGGGAAGCGGATTATCGCGGACAAATAAACCCTTTACCCCATATCCCCCCGACGCCGCGGCGGCTATGATCATCCCATGATCATGGAGATGCATTGCCACAGCAGAGAGCATTCCCCATGCAGCCGCGTTTCCGCGGTGGCGCTGGTCCGGCGGGCCTTCGATCAGGGGCTTCAGGGGATCGCGCTGACGGATCATCACCATCCCTGGCCGGCGGCCGATCTTGACGCCCTGCGCCGGGAGGCGGGGGGGCAGGAATTTTTCCTACTGCGGATCGGGCCTTCGACCCTGGACGGCGGCCGCGAGGAGCTGATCGTAAAGACCTATGAAACGCCGGACGAGTGGCACGACGCCAGGCGCACCGTCCGCATTCTGGATCGACTGATCGAAAACGGCTTCGACGCCGGCCCATACCGGGTGCCCCGGCCCCTGGACGAGGACCCGGACAAGCTGGTGTTCATTGAGCAGGCGGTGCATGGACGCGCCCTTTACGATCATCTATTTCAATACAGGAAAGCCTTAACCCGGAGCAGCCCGGACCGGGAGCGATTCATCCGGTAAAAAAGAAGGAGAAACCGCCATGGCCAAATCATCCAAAAAAAGAAAAGCGGCCAAAGAAAAACAAACGAGCACCGACACCGCGTCGGACGCCAGCAGGACAACCGAGCAAGAGAGCGCCTCCCAACAAGCTGGCGTCTTCCGCCATGGGGGCGCCTCGGAACGGGCAAGGGGGCGCCAGGCGGCCCGGCCGAGCCAGATGCCCCGCAAGGGCTGGCGGGAGATCCTCAAGCGCGTGAAAACAAACAACGCCGAAGACAGCCTGTCGGTGGTCTCCGCCGGCGTGGCCTTCTACTGTTTTCTTGCAATCTTTCCGGCCATGGCGGCCACGGTGTCCATCTATGGCCTTGTGGCCGATCCGGCCCAACTGTCCGAGCATCTTGACGTTCTCGGCCGCTTCCTGCCTGATAAGGCATACCAAATCATCGGCGAGCAGCTTCGCGCCATCGTCAACAGCTCCGGCGGAGCGCTGGGGCTGGGGCTTCTCTTCGGCTTCCTGGTGGCCCTGTGGAGCGCCACCAGGGGGATGAAGGCGCTGATCGCCGCCCTGAACATCGCCTACAGCGAAACCGAAACCCGCTCTTATTTCAAGCTGTTGGGCCTGTCCCTGCTGCTCACGCTGGGGGCCATCATCTTCGGCCTGCTGTGCCTGTCGGCCGTGGCCGCGCCGCCGGCGATCCTGAACCTGATCCATCCGCCGGCGGCCGTCGGGCCGGCCGTTTCCATCGGCCGATGGCCCGTTTTGGCAATCCTGGTCATGCTGGCCCTTGATGTGATCTACCGGTACGCGCCAGACCGAAACCGGGCCAAATGGAAGTGGATCAACTGGGGAGCGGCCGCCGCCACCCTGCTTTGGATCATCGGGTCGCTGGCCTTTTCGTTTTATGTAACCTATTTCGGCAAATATAATGAAACCTACGGAGCCATCGGCGCAATCGTCATCCTGCTGCTGTGGATGTTCATGAGCGCCTACGCGGTGATATTGGGCGCGGAGCTGAACGCCGAGCTGGAGCATCAGACGGCGGTGGACACCACCCGGGGGGAGGACCAGCCCATGGGCCAGCGCGGGGCCCATGTGGCCGACACTCTGGGGGATCCCTAAAACAAAATAGAGGAGTGGCAAATGGAGGCTTTATGGAAACTTTTGAAGGTAAGGATCAGGCGGTGAGGACGACGAAACGATCTGTGGCGGTATTCGGCGGCGGCATCGCCGGCCTGGCCGCGGCCCACGAGCTGACCCGGCTGGGCTGGTCGGTGTCGGTCTATGAGGCCAACCGGGATGCGGGCGGCTTTTTCCGTAGCGCCCGTCTCGAGGACAAGGGCAACATGCCCACGGAATATTCCTGGCACGGCTTCGGGCCCTGGTATCACAACGTGTTCGATATCCTGAAACAGATTCCCTTCGACGATTCGGCCAGCCTGTACGAAAAATCCCTTTCCCGTCCCATCGACTTCGGCATAGCCCCGGACGAGGGCGAGGCGCAGTTCATCAGAATATCCCCCTTCCTGTCGGCGCACCGGATGCTCCGGATGCAGGGCCTGGACCTTGTCCGCTGGACCTGGATGATGGCCAAAACCTGGGCGGCGCATCGGCGCTCGCTGGAGCATTACACCCGACTGAACGCAGCCGAGCAATACCGGCCGCCGGTGTTAAATCCGGTGGCGTGGCGGACCTGGCGGGCAACCTTCGGCCCCTGGATCGGCTCGGACTGGAAGAACGCGTCGCTGCACACCATGGGCGATTTCTTCCGCAAGCTTCTGATCTCAAAGCCGGCCCATTATCACAAGGCCGACGATGAGGGGCCGGCCTGGCGCCACGGCCAGGGCGACAACTGGCTGCTGCTGCTCGGCCCCAGCAATGAGTTCTGGTTTCAAAAATGGGTGGCGCATCTTGAGAAAAGCGGCGTGCGCTTTTACTGGGAAAATCTCCTTTACAAGCTCCATTACGACGGCCGGAATGTCACCGGCGCACGGCTTGCTTCAGGTGAGGAGGTGTCCGCGGACGCCTTCATCCTCGCAGTCAACCCGTTCGCTGCCGCCGAGATCCTGCGGCGGACCCCGGAACTGGCCGAAAAGGACCAACTGCGCCTTTTCGACCCCCTGATCCAGGAGGGTCCGCACACACAGGTCTCCTTCCGGATCGCCTTTTCCGAAAAGATCTACTGGCCCCGGAAGCGCGCCGCGGTTATCATCCCTGATTCTGAGTACAACCTCACCCTCTCTCCGGAGGATCAGATATGGGCCCCGGATGTGGACCTTGGCGAGGGCGTCGCGGCGCTGTGGACGGTTACAGCGTGCGTGGGAGATGTTCCGGGACGGATCTACAAAAAGCCGGTGGAGGAATGCTCCCGTGAGGAATTCCTTGAAGAGGTCAAGGCGCAGATCTTCTCCTGCCAGGCCCTGGACGGCCTCATCCGGGAAGCCAACGGGGGACGGAGCCTGACCTCATTCCCGATCCTTCGGATCGAAATCTGGCATGAATGGCGGTTTTCTCCGGATGGGATACAAACCCATCAGCCCAAATGGGTCAATTCAACGCGCACCAATCCGTTCCGGCCCACCCAGGTCACGCCGGTGCCGAACCTGGCCCTGGCCGGAGCGCACACCCGCACGGCCGCGGATGTATGGAGCATCGAGGGGGCCACGGAAAGCGGGCGACGGGCGGCAAAGGTGTTCGCGCCGGAGGTGAAGGTGCTGCCCCAGTACAACCCCTGGTGGCTTCGATGGGTCTGGGCGGTGGATGACCTGTTTTTTGCCCGGGGCTGGCCGCATGCGCTTTCAGCGGGTTTGGCGGCGCTCGGATTGACCGCGCTTTTCCTGGGCGCCATGATCAGCTTCTTCTGAGTCTGATTTTCATAAAACTACAAGGATTTCATATAAGAAGGGAT
Organism: Desulfobacteraceae bacterium; assembly: GCA_011390035.1. Taxonomy (GTDB): domain Bacteria; phylum Desulfobacterota; class Desulfobacteria; order Desulfobacterales; family JAABSP01; genus JAABTE01. The sequence continues at coordinate 4,510 of JAABTE010000053.1, forward strand.
TTTGTTCCGGGACTGGAAGGAATCCTTTCTTATCCTGAATCCTTGTAGTTCATCACTTGTAGTTCATCAAAGGGACCTTGGGAACCGGCTTTGACGAGACCCTGCCCTCATGAAAAACCCCTATTGACAAGATGAGGCGTTTATGGAATATAATTCCATCAGGACGCTTTTGGCTCATGACGTTGCAAGACGGATAAAGCTGAAGGCATGGTGAGAACTATCCTAAATAATGAGAGCTACAATGATTACCGACAACGTATTGACTCTGAAGGAAATGGCGGGGTATCTGAAACTGCCCGAAGAGAAAATTGAAAGACAAGTTCTACAGGGCAAGTTACCCGGCAGGAGAATAGAAGACGAATGGCGCTTCTTAAGAGCGGCCGTGGATGAATGGCTGAGAAGCTATGACGCCAGAACGATACTGATCAATCAGTCCGGAGCGCTGGCTGAGGACGAGGATCTTGAAGAGATCCGCTAATTCAGCCCCCGCCCCTCACCAGCCCCACAAGATCCTCCACCACCCGCTTCATCCGCTCCGCCTGATCCCGCATGGCGTCCGAGGCGGCGGACGCGGCGTCTGAATGGGCGGCGCTGCGCTGGGTGGCCTTGTCCATCTCCCCCACCGCCGCGTTGACCTGGCAGATGCCCCTGGCCTGCTCCTCGGAGGATGCCGCGATGTCGCGGATCATTGCGCCAACACGGGAGGAACCTTCTCGCATCTCGGCGAATGACTGGCCGGCATCGCTCACCAGTTCGGCGCCGCTTTTGATCTTCCCGTCAATTTCCTGAATAAGCGCGGCGGAGTTCTGGGCCGCTTCCGCCGCCCGCATGGCCAGGCCCCGCACCTCGCCGGCCACCACGGCAAATCCGCTGCCCGCCTCCCCGGCCCGGGCCGCCTCCACCGCCGCGTTAAGGGCCAGAAGGTTGGTTTGAAAGGCTATTTCGTCGATGCTCTTGACGATCTTCGAGGTTTCGTCGCTCTTGCGGCTGATCTGGGCCATGGCCTGGGTCAGCTCGTCCATCAGCTTCTGGGACCGTTTCAGAATCCGGGCCGCCTCCTTGCGCACACCGTCGGCCTTCAGGGCGTTGTCCGCGTTTAGCCGGGTCTGGGAGGATATCTCCTCAAGAACGGCCATGGCCTCCTGAACGCCCGCGGCCTGATCCGCCGCGTTTCGGGCCTGCGCCCCGCTGGTGTCCGCCACCCGCTCGGATGCGGCAGCCACCACGCCGGCGCTCTTTTTCAGCCTGCCGATGGCGCCCTCTAAAGGCCGGCTGATGCCCCTTGCCACCAGGGCCGTGATCGCCAATGAAGCGGCCAGCGCCAGCCCCGCGATCATCAGAAACCATGTCTGCCCTTGCCGTGCCGTTTCCACGGCCGCCATGTAGGTGTCGGCCGCGTCCCGCTTTTCCATCTCGATGAGGGCCGCGAGCAGGTCATAGATGGCCCGGTAATGGGTGTCGGCCTGAGGCATGTAGGGGATGGCGAGCATCCGGGAGACCTTGGACAGATCAATGAGCGAAGCCCCGGCCTCCTCATAAGCCGGCAGGGCGGCCTGAACCTTCCGGATGATCGCGACCTCGCGGCCGTCTTCCGGAAAGGCATCGAGAAACCGGCGCATCCAGTCCGACACGGCATCGCCGCCGCCGGCCGCCCGATCGCGGTAGGTCTCGATCCGCCCTTCCTCCAGCCCGGATTCCGTCAGAGCAAGGGCCATGGCCAGCGCCCCGTGGGCCTCATTGAGGGCCTGGATGGCGCCGTGGGCCATCTCCACCTTCCGGTTGCCCACGTTCACCACATGGTCAAACCGGTCCCTCTGGCGCACGGAGGCGATGTGAGACATGGCGGCCATGGCGGCCAGGGCCGCCATGATCACGGCCGGCGCGATGAACACCTTCGCCGAAACCGGCAGCCGCCCGAACACGCGGCGACGCCCGCTCAAGGATAGATGCCCACCGCGGAAAACAGCTCCTTGTCGCCCACGCGGACCACATAGGTTTCCTTGGGCCGGATCTTGCCGGTGGGCGGGTGGACCCATCGGTACTTGACCCAGCCCTCGCCGTTGTCCCGGGCCATGGCGATCATGTCCTGAACCAGTAGCTTGCCGTCCACGTCCTTGACGTTCAGGGCGCTTTTGCCCTCGGTGGACGGAAAGGGCGGATAGATCACCCATTCACCCGCAAAGTTCATCACCAGAACGTAAAACTCCTTGTTTTCACTCAGATAGCCGCCCTTTGGGTCGTGAAGAATTTTGCGGGCCTCGTCCACGCCAACCGCGTTGATCAGGGCCGCGCCCTTCCGGGCCAGGTCTATGGCCTGCTCGGGGGCGTACTCCCCGGCGCGGGCGGCGGGAAGCCGGCACAGGAGCGACACGATGAGCATCGCCGATAGAATACACCTGATTTTCATGCTTTTTCTCCCTTAAAGGATGAAACAATCACGGATAGGCCGAGCCGCACGCCCGAGGGCGCACGGCCGGGCATGGCCCCGCCGCCAGGCGGCTATGGCTCGAACCAATCTCATTTTTATACCATTGGGGCGTGGATTGTAAAGAGAAATATCGGGGTTCGGAAGCAACGCATCGATATGGCCCATCTTTCAAGAGGATAAGCGGAAAAAGGAACAAACTTTATTGACAAAAATCCCTTGCCCGAATATAGATTAGCTTTTAGCATTTCTTGAATTTACGATACCTTATTAAGGACAAATAACGATGAGAGGCACACGATGAAATTGAATAATCCCTTCATTTTTATCTATGAATCGCTCTTCATGGAAAACCGTCGGCAAAAGGGCTTGAAGCATTTTAGGACATGTCCCCCAATCCTGTTCCGGCCCGGAAGAGCCCTTCTTTTTTTCCTGATGATCGGTCTCGGGCTGCTCCGGCCCCCTCCGGCCGGCGCGGCGCTGGAACCCACCATTCAGGCCTCGGATTGCGCCATCACGGTGGTCAGCCCCACTTCCCTTCAAATATCGTGGACAAACGGCGATGGCATCACCCGCATCGCCCTGATGCGCTCGGCAAGCCCCATTGTCGCCCACCCGGTGGATGGAATCTCCTATATTGCCAGCGCCACATTCGGCTCCGCGCCGGGGCCTGATGCCAGCACCTATGTCGTTTACAACGGCACCGGCAGCTCGGTGACCGTTTCCGGGCTGGCGACGGACACGACCTATTATGTGGCGATTTATGAATACAACGGCTCGGCCGCCACCGAAAATTACCTGACACCAGGGGCTACCGCCGCATCCTCCACGATGACCCCGCCCGACAACGCGCTCGACCTGAACGGATCGAGCCAATATGTAACCGTGCCCTACTCGCCCAACCTGAACACGGACGCCTTCACCGTGGAGGCGTGGGTCAAATACGAGGGCGGCATCGGCGAGATCCGGCGCGTTCTGTACTCGCGGAGCGGCTGGAACACCGGCTACATCATGGGTTACAACAGCTTTGTGATGATGAATGGGGCAAGCTGGGTCGGCCCGAGCGGACCGGCACCTGTTCTGAACCAATGGACGCACCTTGCCGCGACCTATGACGGCAGCTCCATCTATCTTTATGTAAACGGCGTTCAGTATGGTCCGGCGACGGAGACCACCTACTCGAAAAACCCGGACGCGCCCTTCCTGATCGGGTACGGATCGGCGGCCGAATACCTGAACGGCGTGATCGACGAGGTGCGCGTCTGGTCGGTGGCGCGGACCCAGGACGAGATCCGCGCCAACATGTACCATGTCATCGACCCGGCCACGCCTGCTCTCGAGGCCTATTTCCGCTTCGACAGAAGCGCCGGATCGGTTCTGCCGGATCTGACGGGCAACGGTCATGACGGCGCCCTCGTGAATGCCCCTCCCTGGCTGGCGGCGGGATGGCCATATGGACTGCCGGCCGTCAAGACGGGAGCCGCGCTGGCCAGACTTGAAACAGGCGCCACCATCGATGGCTCGATACTGGACGCGGGAGATTCCGCCATTACCGCCAGCGGCGTCTGCTATGGCGCCTCGGCCGCGCCATCGGCGCCCTGCACCACGGCCGGCTTTCCCGCGTCAATCTCCGGGCTGACGCCCGGCGCGAGCTACTACGCGAGGGCGTATGCCACGAATGCCAACGGCACAAATTATGGAGAGGACATCGCCTTCGCCACCCTGGCTTCCGAGCCCACCGCCCAACCCTCCGCCGTCAACTTCACATCCGTCACCGACGCGTCCATGACCATCAACTGGACCAACACCGGCGATGGCGCCAATCGCATTGTCGTTATGAAAGCCGGCTCGGCGGTGGACGCGCCCCCGGTGGATGGGACGACATATGCCACCAACGCCGCCTTCGGCCTGGGAACCGACATTGGCGGCGGCAATTACGTTGTTTACGCGGGAACCGGCAATGCCGTGACCGTGACCGGGCTGACGGCAGGCGTCACCTATTATTGCGCTATTTATGAATTCAACGGGACCTCGGGCGCCGAGAACTATCTGGCTGCCTCCGCGGCCGTCGGCGACAGGATCGCCCTTGCCCCGCCCGGCAACGCCCTTTCCCTCGACGGCGTCAACGACTACGTCAGCATGCCCGACTGGGGCCTGGGCACAGCCGATTTCACCATCGAAGCGTGGGTCAATCCCATCTCCGTGCCCCATTGGGCCATCACCAATCGCACCAATCACAGCTCTTACGCCGGCAACTGGTACGTCATCGCCTTCGAAGGCGTCCTGACCTTCACCATGAGCATGTCCACCGAGCCCGACGCCTTCGCCGGCGGCGGTTCAATTCCCATCCCCACCGGTCAGTGGTCCCACATCGCGGTGCAGCGGCAGGGGACCACCATCCGGCTCTTTGTCAACGGCGTCCTGGACAATGAATACACCGGCGTGGCCCTGAGAAACCTGACCAGCGAATATGGCGTCCAGACCCTCGGCTGCTGGAACTATTTCGGCACCCTCAACTATCCCTACAATGGCCAGTACGACGAGGTGCGGGTGTGGAACATCGCGCGGACCCAGGCCGAACTCCAGGCGGACATGCGCAAAACCCTTATGGGAAACGAGGCGGGGCTGATCGCCTACTATCCTTTCGATCACGCCTCCGGCGCGACGCTCGATGATCTCGCCGCCGGAGACCGGAACGGCACCCTGTACAACGGTCCTGTCTGGACAGCGGCCACTTGGTGTTACGGCTGCCCCTGGGTGGCGACCGAATCGATTACCGCCGTCACCCCCGTCGGCGCCACCTTGAACGGCACCCTGGGAGATCCCGGCCTCTCCGCCGTGACCGCCAGCGGCGCGTGCTGGGGCGTGACGGAAAATCCGACGACGCCCTGCTCGTCGGCCGGGTTTCCAGCAAGCCTTTCCGGCCTGACGCCGGCAACGACCCACTACGCCAGGGCCTACGCCACAAACTCGCACGGAACCGCCTATGGCGCCCAAGCCAGCTTCACGACCCCGAGCCTGGAGCCCCTCTTTGCAGCTTCATCGCTCGCCTTCGGCGACGTGACGGGATCATCCATGACCCTTTCCTGGACCCCGGGAGACGGCGCGGCGCGGCTGGTTCTGATGCGACCGTCAGGCCCGGTGGACGCCGACCCGGCGGACATGACGACATACGCGGCAGACGGCGTATTCGGCAAGGGCGCACAGATCGGGAGCGGCAATCATGTCGTGTATAACGGAACAGGAACTTCCGCAACCGTGACCGGATTAGCGGAGGGTATCACCTATCATGTCGCCATTTATGAATTCAACGGATCGGGCGCAACGGAAAATTATTTGATATTGTCTCCCGCTGTCGGCTCGCAAACAACCACGCCTTCCAGTGAAATCATCATCACGGTTGCCGGAACCGGGGTTGCCGGTTACGCGGGAGACGGAGGGGACGCCGACTCGGCCCAATTGAATTCCCCGTACGACATATTTCTGGATGGCTCGGGAACGCTTTTTATTCTCGACACCAATAATCAGCGGGTCCGAAAGGTGGATGCCTCCAGGATTATTTCAACATATGCCGGAAATGGGATCGACGGCGATACGGGGGACGGCGGCCTCGCCACGGCGGCAAGTTTTTCCTACCCCCAGGGTTTTTGCGGCGATTCGCTGGGCAACCTGTACATCACCGATACCGGGAACAACCGCATCCGAAAAATCGATGCGGGCGGCAACATCGCCGCATTTGCCGGAACCGGATTTTACGGCTATTCCGGAGATGGCGGCCCCGCCGCGTCGGCGCTTTTCGACACCCCTTTCGGCATCACCGCCGACTCGGCCGGAAATATCATCATCGCGGATACGTATAGCCGGGTTATGCGAAAGGTGAATGCCGCCGACACGATCATCGGCACGGTTGCCGGCAGAAACGATCTGGTCGCCGGCTATTCCGGGGATGGCGGCCTGGCGACATCGGCCCAATTGAATTTTCCCTACGGCGTTTCCGCGGACGCATCCGGAAACCTTTTCATCGCAGACACCAATAATCACCGGATTCGCAAGATAGATCCTTCCGGGATCATCACCACGGTGGCCGGAAATGGAGCGGGCGGTTATTCGGGAGACGGAGGCCCCGCCACCTCGGCCCAATTGAACAAGCCCTTCAGCATATCCGTCGATGCCGCCGGAAATCTCTATATCGCCGACCAATTGAACAACCGGATTCGCAAGGTCAACACCGCCGGCAACATCTCAACGGTCGCCGGCATCGGAACCGCCGCGTATTCGGGCGATGGCGGACTTGCCGTATCCGCGGAACTGAATCAAGCGGTGGGCGTTTTCGCGGACGCATCAGGACAGGTTTACATCGCTGACGCCGGCAATAACCGCGTCCGCAGGGTTTTCGTTCCCGCCGCCGAGCCCGCCGTTCAGGCTTCTTCTGTCAATTTCACTTTCGTCACCGACTCTTCCATGAGCATCAATTGGACCAACGGCAACGGCACAAACCGCCTCGTCCTGATAAAGGAGGGAAGCGCGGTGGACGCGGCCCCCGCGGACTGGACCAGCTACACGATAAACCCCCTCTTCGGCAACGATGTCGTCTATAACGGAACCGGCAGCTCAGTGAGCGTATCAGGATTAACTTCCAACACAACTTATCATGTTGCGGTATATGAATTCAACGGCTCGGACGGAGCTGAAAACTATCTTACCACATCCCCGGCGTTGGGAAACCAGATGACCGGATCCCCCACAGTTCAATTTACAACCGCAT
>JAABTE010000054.1 GCA_011390035.1 Desulfobacteraceae bacterium
CGGACGCCCCGCCCATCAAGATCGGCCTCTTTTTCGATCCGGAAGCCATCCCCGCCCCCGCCGCCGACCGGGTGGACCGCCTCATGAGCGCCGCCGCCACGCAAGCAGGCGCCCTGATAGCGGACCAGTCCACCATCCGAGAGGTGCTGGCCACGGTGGATTGTCTGGCCAGAAAAGACCTCGGCTGCGTCGCCGAATCCCTCTCCATCTACCCCGGCGTCCGCATGCTGGTCCTCTTCGAGGCCGCCGAATTCCCCGACCGCCTCCCGGCCAAGGCCCTGCTCCGCATGTCCGTGGTGGACACCGGCCTGTCCTACCGCTACCCCACCATGGAGGTGGCCGCCGATGTGGCCTCCGCCCAGGACCTTGACCGTTTCCTGGCCGGCACCATGGTCCAGTTAACCCGGTTCGCCACCCTGAAAAGCGAGTTGATGCCCTGGCACTGCCGAGCCTTCTCCAGGGATGGCGACACCTGGCACATCACCGCCGGCGCCCGCTCGGGCTTCAAGGTCGGCGACATCCTGGCCGTCATGCCCCCCGGCAAGCTGGTCAAAAGCCCCACCGGCCTGCCCGCCGGCTGGATTCCGGGCCGGATAAAGGGGCAAGTCACCATCACAGGCCTGTTCGGCGACGATCTGGCCGCCTGCCGCGTGGCCGAGGGCGAGGGACCGGAGCCGGGGGATCTATTGCTGCTGCCCTGAAAGGCTACGCGATATTCGTAGGTGGCAATTGATGGGGGATTGTTATCTCCCCCATCGGCATCATTTTATAGAAGAAGATTATCATCATCAAGCTTGAGCGAGGATGAACAAAATGCTTGCCACTATAGAAGAAATTAAAACAGCAATAAATTCTCTTTCTAAAACGGAATTCGCCCGTCTTCGAAAATGGATTTTGGAAAAGGACCGGGAAAAATGTGACCGAGCATGGGACCGAGCAATAGAAAAAGATTCAGCATCCGGAGAGCTGGATTTCCTGATTGAGGAATCCCTTGTGGTGAAAGAGAGGCGGATTCCCGGATTGAACAGAGGGGAGATATGGATCAGCGATGACTTTGACGCTCCTCTGCCGGACAAATTCTGGCTCGGAGAAGAAACATGAGGCATATGCCCATAGCCGCCGGCAAAAACGGCGTTTTCAGGGACTATCCGGTCGATATTTTCTGGTAATACTAAAGGTCAACATCAGCTTCCGGATAAAGGAAAGGCCCCCGCCAATCAAGCGCGGGAGCCTTTCTTTTTTTAACCGATCATCCGGGCTTCATCACCCGAAACAGTCAGACCGCCGTCAGGGATTAAAAAACGCGCTGATCTGCGCCCGTGCGGCCTGGGAGGCCGCCGAGACGTAATCCGCGTCCATATGGGGGCCGGCGACCGGATAGCCCTCGATGGAATCATGAATGACAAAGGTGTGGGCCATCCAGTTTTTCTCCATGCCCTGTTTTCCGCCATAAAGGTACCAGCCAGCCTGCGCGGGGACCGGATCGGTAAAATCCACCACCGGGCGCAGGGTGTCATGGCCAATGGTCAGCGCCAGGACATGATTGGCGACATTCGGCACCAGGGTATCGCCAAAGGCGCTCAGATGCAGGATCTTTTCGCTGGCCGATTTCGCGGCGGCGGCAAGATAGGCCGGATCGGCCGGATCCATGATCGTCTGCAACACGCCGAACGCGGTAAAATATTCAATGGAGTTTCTCTCCACCCCGAGCACATCGGTGATGCTGGCCACCATGGGGTGCGTCGCCTGGTCGAATATGGCGGCGAAGTTGCCGCCGCCCGCCGACATGGCCACCTTGTCCAGATCGGCGATGTTGTCCGCCGCAAAAACCGAGCCGAGAATCGATCCCAGGGAGTGGGACATGAACTGGACGCGGGTCGGCACATCATCTTCATCCACCACCGCCTGCCCGGGCATGTTGACAGTCCCATCCCCATCCAGGTCGAACAGGCCGGCATTCAGATTGCGCAGCATGACATTCATGTCGAAATAGGCCTGGTAGCAATTCATTCTGCTTACGGGAAGGTTGCCGGATATGAAGCCTTCTCCGGAGGCCGCCCCCTCCATGGCGCGGGCGCCGTGGTACGGAAAGTCCATGGCCAAAACCGGATCATCGAACATGGGGGCCACCAGCTCGCCGGTCGCTTTGCTCTGGCCCAGGCCGTGCTGGAAAATTACGACCGTTCCGTCATATGTCTCCGGATTATAAACGGTGTAGGGCACGCCGATCTGCTCCAGCGTTGGCGATTGCAGGTTCACGGTGATGAAGACGCCCGGCGCCGGCATGTCCACGGCGGTCATCGGCGGGATCTGGGTCTTGATGGCATTGTATTCGGCGGCGATGGCCAGCTCGCCATTGGCCGTGTAAGGCAGGTTGGGCGATTCGCCGATGACGGCGGCCAGCTCGTCCAGCGAGGTGATGCCCATGCCGGCGGCGTAGGCCATGATTTTTTTAAAATCATCGGTGCTAAGGGTTTTGGACGCGGTGGTGAAGGTGAACATGTGCAACAGGTTATCGGCTTCCACGCTCACCGTGCGGAGTACCAGGTTGGCCAGCGGCACATAGCTCTGGCGAAGCGGCTCCAGGCCGGCCAGATCCCCTGTCAGCTCCTGACTGCCCAGCAGGGCGTTGTAAAGGGCCGGGCGCTTGACCATCACCCCGTTTTTATCCACAAAAAGGTCCAGCGTGTCAGGATTTTCAGCCATCACATACACCAGGTAGGTGGCGCCGGGGGCCAACGGCTGGATGGGATAGATCTTGATGAACGCGCCATCCTGACCCACCTCGACGCGGGCGTCGTAGAACAGGTTGTAGTGCGCCTTGAGGCTCTCTTGCAGAAGGGGCCAGTTGCTTTCGGGAAATTGGGCCAGGGCGGCCATGACCGCCGGCGGAATCTGCTCCGGCGGCGTGGTCCTCGGATCGCCCAGGTTCAGACCCTGATAGAGGGCACCCATGAGCATGTTCAGATTGATCAGACGGATGTTGTTTTTCAGGCCGATCGGATCAAGAGCCACATTGGCCGCGAGGGGAATGGCGATGGGAAGATTGGGGCTTAAGCCTTTCAGATTCAGGGCATTGATCGCCGTGTAGAAGGCCGCCGTCTGGTCCGTTCCGCTGACGGGCAGGGTCACCATGCCGCCGGTTCGCGCCCAGGCCACATCGTTGGGAAAGGGAACGACCGAGGCGTTCGGATCGAAGGCAAAGGCGGTGCCGGCCAGCATCGGCCCAACCGCAGCGAGGGTGGCGTCGTAGATGGGCTGGATGTTCGATTCCACAACCACATCTCCCTGGGGAAAATTCATCAGGATGCCGCCCGCGGCCCTTGCCAGGATGTTGGCGATGCCGAAGGCGTCGCCGGACAGGACGGCTTCGTTTTTCACGATGGCGTCATCCAGCATGATGGCCGCGCCGGCCATGTAGATCGCCTCCAGAAGGCTTTCAGTGTTGTTCAAAACGGTGCCGGGCTTGGCGAAAATGCCGGCCAGCTTAGCATAAATCCGCATCTGGTTGCCAATCCCGTGGACTGCCGCAGGCGGCTTGCGCGTCAGCAGGTCCAGCACGGCCTCCACCGCCTTGGCCAGCTTGAGAACCTGAGCATCCGAACCCGCGGGGCTGGCGATATCGGCGTCATAGGCCGCCCCGATCCTGGCCTTCAGGTCTCCGTCGAACACCACAAGAGTGGTGACCGGGGTGATATTTCTGGCGCCCATGGGCGCCAACATGGGAAAGGCGCTCAGGGCATTGCCCTGGCTGTCCGAAACCGTTCCGCCGGAGACGAACAGAACGTAAGCGCCATAGGCCGGCGGAATGGTGAGGGTGAAATTGCCGGCCGCGTCGGTTGTCGCGGAAACTTCCCCGTCATTCTTTTCATAGTCGCCCGTCACGCCGGCAGGCGTGAGCCGATCCGCCAGCACCATGGCGCCGGTCACATAGCCCTGGGCCGCCTTTCCGGAGATCACCGTGGGCCGCGGCGCGGGCTGGGCAACATAATCATCGTCGTTGTCATCCCCGCAGCCGAGGGCGGTGAAAACCATCAGGGCCGCCAGTGCGAATGCCAGCCATCTGCTTTTAGAATTCATCCATAACCTCCCGTCATTTTTTGTTGTTTTAAAACATGATTCAGGCGCTTCGGGCAGCGAAGCCAAAAGCGCCTGAATCGCTCATGACATATCAGTTTCGGATCGTTAGAAATTCCAGATCAGCTCCGCGGCGATGCGGATGGCCGTTTCGTCGCTCGACTCGCCGGTGAGGGCCTCGGTCACGTCCTCGACGGCCTCGCCCGGAAAGAAGAAGGCCGCCTGGCCCTTGATGAACATGTGCTTGCTCAGAGCCAGGGTCAGCTCGTTGTCCCACTCCGTTCCCACGAAGCCCGCGTCCACCCTGGTGGCCCGGCGCTTCTGGCCGGTGGCCAGTGACTCGATGGTCACAGGGTTGACCATGTTGGTGACATAAAAATCCTCGTTCCAGTGGAAGAAATTGAAGTTGCTGCGGAAGATGAGGAAGATCTTGGGCCGCATGGTGAAGCCGAGGCTGTACATGGTCAGGCCGGGGTTGTCGCCGCGGCCGTTGCCGTTGCCGGCGAAGTTCTGAAGGCCGCCAACGAAGACAGGCGTTCCATTGCCGTAGAATTCAGGGAGGTATCCATAAAGCGCGGTGCCCAGCACGAAATTGGTGTCGCCGATAATAGTATTCTCCCCGCCCCACATAGCGGAAAAGCGTTGGGCGTTAGTCACACCAGAATAACCACCCAAGGTATCATCCGTGGAATCATCGTCGCCGGAGGTGTACATGAAGCCGAAGTGGGGTTTTAAGCTCATCCAGCCCACCGCATCGCCCAGTTCGATGCCCACGTCTGCGGCAAAGGCGTAAGAGGAGATGTCGAAATCGTCGTGTTGGATTGTATGAACGCCATTATCGACCCCCTGAAGCCCGGTCTTTTCCGCAGAGCCGAACTTGTAAACGCCTTCCGTCATCAGTTCCACCATGCCGAATTTGCCCAGATAGTAGGCGCCGATGTTGTGCGAGTCGGTTGTGGCGATGTCGCCGGTGATGCCCGCGAACTTGCCCAGGCCCGCCTGGGTGGCCATGGCGCCCAGAAGGTCGGTGGCCGGCACGTTGCGGATGCGGTCGTAGGCATAAAACATGCGGACCTTGTCGCTCTGGCGGAACCTGTAATCCAGGTAGCCGGCGATCAGGTCCCGGTCCTCGTCCACGGAGCCGTTATGGTCGTTGACACTGATCTGAAAGTCGTTCTCCTCCAGCTTCAGCCAAGCCATGGAGTAGTAAAGGTTGTCATAATTGCCCTTTATCCAGAAGCCGGCGTTGTCGTCGCCGTAAACCATGGAGGCCGCCTCGATGATGTCCAGGCCCCACACGTCCCATCCGGCGTGAAACCGCAGCAGCTCGGGCACCAGCTCAATGCTGGCGTTGAGCCGCTCAAGGCCAAAGTTGCTGGACCCGTCCGTCCGGCCTCCCCGGTTATCGACGGTATCTGTGTCGATGGGGCGGTCAAACTCCAGGGCGCCGTAAAAGCTCCACTTGCGGTCCTTTGCCATGGCGTTGAAGTACATCTTTGTCTCATTGCGGATATAGCCGTCGTTGACGCTGCCGCTTTCATTTGAGTGGGTCTTGAGGAAGGTTTCGGCCAGATAGTAAGGAGAGAAGGCGTCCGCCTGGGCTTTAAGCACTGTGGCGTAAGCAACGGCCTCAATGATGGTGGCGTTGGGATTGTCGCTCATGATCTTGGCCACCACGCCATCCACGATCCGGCCGGCGCCCGCCACCAGGGCCGGGTCAGCGTTGCCTCGGATCACACCCTCGGCCGCGGCGTCCGACGCGGCGGCGGCCGCCTGCACCACCACGGTCTGTGCAGCCGTTTCCGCGGCGGCATCGTTGCCGGCGGCGGCCGCGGCAATGTAATCCGGATCGGAAAAGACATCCCGGACCGCGGCGCCCTCATCCGCGCCCACCGCTTCCGCCGCGTCGATGGCGGCGTTCATTACATATGGGGTGGCAATCTGTGTGGCGATCGCCTGGGCGGTTGCCGGATCTCCGGCGGCCACCGCGGCCTGATAATCGGAATTGGCCGCGATGGCGGCCAGCGCCTCGCCGGCAACGGCCATATCTTTGGTGGCGATGGCGGTCTTGTAGACATCCGCCGCGGCCGATGCCGTTTCCAGGCCAACGATATAGGTTTGCGCCGTGCCCATGCCGGCCAACTGAGCCGCCGAATCAGCGGCGCTCTGAATCTGGGCCGCGCCGGCGGCCGCCTGCTTGATGCCCTGGGCGGTGGCCGGATCGGCCGCGGCGCCCAGCACCGCGTCGGCATTGTACAGCGAGTTGGCCAGATCCGCGAAGGCCGTGCGGATGCCCCGGTCTTCGTCGAGCGAATTGACAAACGCCGTGCGGGCCGTATTGACTTCCATTCCGGCGTTGGCCGAGTTATAGGCGATGCCAGCGAATTGCTTGATCGGCTCGGTATTGACAAACCCGGGCACATTCTCGCTGATACCGAAATCCCAGTTGGATTCCGACGTGGGGATGAATCGAACGGTCGCTCCGAAGCTCATCAGGATGTCCTTTCCCGTCTCGATGCCGATGCCCCCAGGCCCCAGCACCTTGTCCGGATTCAGATCCGTCGGCCCCGTCAGCACCTCCTCGGTGATGTCGTCTACAATGCCCGCATCCTGCTCCATCACGGGCTCCGCCGCCGGTTCCGCCGCCGGCTCGGCCGCCAGGGCGAGGCCCGGCATCATCAGAAACAGCGCCGTCAGCAGCGTCGCAGCCTTCAACAATTCTTTTTTCATCTATCTTCCCTTCCGAATTTTAAACATGATCATTACCAAAAACCCAATTTCCCCACCCGAAACCCAATTTCCCCATCGAAATGCCGAAAATCCACCTCAAAGACGCAAAAAACGAGACCATCGCTATTCTGAACATCCACCTCCTTTCACCCAACGCCAGACTATGCGGGCAACAGTGCCGTTTTCCACATTCCGATTTAGAAACTGATGTTAAATTCAGTCTCTAAACCAGCAAGTGATGCCAATTAGCACATACCGGCTATTATTGCAAGCATGGTTTTCGCCTTGGGCGGACACCCCTGGCTTTCGGCCGGGAAAGCGGGCTTTCGAACCGGCGCAGGGGCTGAAATGGGGCTATAAGAACACCGGGCCGCCGCGGAAGGCGGCCCGGTTCCATCGGGCGCGGCGGCGTGGCGGGAGGCTATTACTTGACGCGCTCCACATACTGGCCGGTGCGGGTGTCGATGCGGACCTTTTCGCCCTCGTTGACAAAGGGCGGCACTTGGATGACGTGGCCCGTTTCCAGGGTGGCGGGCTTGGTGCTGCCGGCGGCGGTGTCGCCCTTGGCCCAGGGCTCGGATTCGGTGATCATCAGGTCCACGAAGTTGGGCAGGGTGAGGCCGATGGCCCGGCCGTCAAAGAACAGGACGGTGCAGAGGGTGTTTTCCTTCAGGAGGCTTTTGGCGTCGGCGATCTGTTCTTCCGTCAAAAAATCCTGCCCGTAGGTGGCCGTGTTCATGAAGCAGTAGGTGTTGCCCTCCTGGTAGAGGTATTCCATCTCGTGCTCTTCAAGGTTGGCCTCGTTGAACTTCTCGCCGGAGCGGTAGGTGCGGTCGAACTGGGAGCCGGTGGCCATGTTCTTGAGCTTGCACTTGTACAGGGCCTGGCCCTTGCCGGGCTTTACGAAATCGAACTGAACGATGACATACGGATCCCCGTCGATCTCGATTTTAAGCCCTTTTCTCAAATCGCTGCTTTCATACATGCTGGTCAATTCCTCCTGGATTATTTTGTTTTATCAATTTTTTTGAAAACTTATCAATCTTACACCCCTGATCTTACACCCCCGATCTTCCAGCCCGATCTTCCGGCCCGATCTTCCAGCCCGATCCGACCACGGCATCAAGGCCCACGGGCCGCGGCCACCATCCGACGCACCCGATCCGGGTCCTTCCGAAACCGGATGGGCAGGCC
Organism: Desulfobacteraceae bacterium; assembly: GCA_011390035.1. Lineage (GTDB taxonomy): Bacteria > Desulfobacterota > Desulfobacteria > Desulfobacterales > JAABSP01 > JAABTE01. Next base: position 8,002 of record JAABTE010000054.1, read on the forward strand.
CGCATCGTCCCTGGCGTTGGTGCCCGTACAGGAATCGACCCCCGCCGGTCGGACGGCGGCGATGCCCGCCGCCACGTTCTCCGGCCCGATGCCCCCGGCCAGAATCACGGGAATGCGGCTTTGCGCCACCAGGGCCGCGGCCACGTCCCAGTCACAGGTCTGGCCGGTAATTCCCACAAAGCCGGCCACGGGCTGATCGGTTTTGGGCGCAGCGCCGGCAGCCGGCGCGTCCAGAAGCAGCGTGTCCGTCAAAAACCAGTCGCTCACCGGCTCGAACAGCGCCGCCAGGGCCAGGCTCGGCACCCGATGCGCCGCCCCCGGCCGCCCGATGGGAATCGAGCGCATGATGGCAACTTCCGGAAAGCGCCGCCTGGCCGCCTCCTGCAACCTTATAAACGGCTCGCATCCCTCCGCGAGCCCCGCCCCGCCCATCGGCAGCGCGTCGCACAGATGCAGAATATGGGGCCGATGATGGTCCAGCGCCCGGAAAATGGCCTCCGGCTCCCGAAACAGGGGAATCAGGCTCGCCCGCCCGCCCCCGTCGGCCACGGCGCGCGCCATGTCCCGGATCTTTAAATTTTCCGCGTCCGCCTCGGTGAGCAGCACGCCCCCCACATGATCCACCCCAAGCGACAGCATCGCCAGGGCCTCCGCCGCCGTCTGAATCTCATAGATCTGAATAATCACCCGCACCGACTCCGTACCCATTCCTGCCGCCCCCCGCGAAATTACGGTTGACATTTAAAGCCCGGTTTAACATATTCCACCTGTTTAGGCAAACGCTTTCACAAGGCTTTCACAAGGCTTTCAACAGGCTTTATCAAGGCTTTCAACAGGACCTCATGTGAAGGATTTCAAATGATTCTGATCGTCGATTTCGGATCCCAGTACAACCAGCTCATCGCCCGCCGCGTGCGCGAGGCACGGGTCTATTGCCGCATCGCGCCGCCCGCCATCTCCATTTCCGAGGTCAGGGACATGGCCCCGGAGGGCATCATCCTGTCCGGCGGGCCGGCCAGCATCTATGAGAAGAACAGCCCCCGGGCGGACCCGGCCATTCTGGAGCTGGGCATTCCGGTTCTGGGCATCTGCTACGGCATGCAGTTCATGATCGACGCATTAGGCGGCGTGGTGAAGGCCGCGGGCCGGCGGGAATACGGCTTTGCCGACCTTCGGGTGGCCCGGCCGGAGGGGATCTTCGCCGGCATCCGGGGGGAGACCGCCTGCTGGATGAGCCATGGGGATTCGGTGACTGAGACGCCGGCCGGGTTCGAGGTCACCGCCACCACGGCCAACACGCCGGTGGCCGCCATCGCCGACAACGACCGCCGCCTGCACGGCCTTCAGTTTCACCCCGAGGTGGCCCACACCGTCCGGGGCAAGCAAATGCTCAAAAACTTCCTGTTCGAGATCTGCGGCTGCAAGCGCTCCTGGACCATGAAGTCCTTCGCCCGGGAGGCCGTCGCCCATATCCGGGACACGGTGGGGGACCGGAAGGTGATCCTGGGCCTCAGCGGCGGCGTCGATTCGTCGGTGACGGCCCTTTTAATCCACCAGGCCATCGGCCGGAACCTGACCTGCATCTTCGTGGACAACGGCCTGCTGAGAAAAAACGAGGCGGCCCAGATGCGGGAGCGCTTCGGCCGGCACCTGGATGTCAACATCCGCTATGTGAGGGCAGGCGGGCGGTTTCTGGGCGAACTCAAGGGCGTGACCGATCCGGAGCGCAAGCGCAAGATCATCGGCCGGGTCTTCATGGAGGTGTTCGAGGCGGAGGCCAAAAAGATCACGGACGCCACCTTCCTGGCCCAGGGCACGCTATACCCTGATGTGATCGAGTCGGTGTCTGCCTTCGGCGGCCCCACGGCCGTTATCAAGTCCCATCACAATGTGGGGGGCCTGCCCAAGAAGATGAAGCTGAAGTTGATCGAGCCCCTGCGGGAGCTGTTCAAGGACGAGGTGCGGCGGCTTGGAAAGCAGATCGGCCTGCCCGAGTCGCTTATCTGGCGCCAGCCCTTTCCGGGGCCGGGGCTGGCCATCCGGATTCTGGGGGAGGTGACGGCCAAACGGCTCGCCATTCTTCGGGAGGCGGACGCCGTTTTGCTTGAAGAAATCCGACAAAGCGGTTATTATCGAAAATTGTGGCAGTCGTTCGCCGTGCTGGTGCCGGTGAAAAGCGTGGGCGTGATGGGAGACCAGCGCACCTACGAGCATATCATCGCGGTGCGGGCGGTCAACAGCGTCGATGCCATGACGGCCGACTGGGCCAGGCTGCCCCACAAGCTGCTGGCCCGGATCTCCAACCGGATCATAAACGAGGTCCGGGGCGTTAACCGGGTGGTGTACGACATCAGCTCCAAGCCGCCCAGCACCATCGAGTGGGAATGATAAAGCATGACGGATAATATAAATGGATAGCGACCAGTCCCGGGACTTCACATTCAGCGGAACGGACAACCGGCCGGACACCCTCTTGCAGCAGCGCAAGCGGAAGAATAAAAAGGCAACGCGCTCCGGCGCCCGGCTCACCGCCTTTTTCCTTTTCGCGCTGCTGGTGGTGGCCGGCCTGTTCGCCTTTGCCTACATGGACATGCGCCGGCGGGTGGACATGATGGAGGCGCGGGAGGAGATCCGGGCCGCGGGGCTGTCCGAGGGGTTCCAGGCCCGGCTGGACCAAATGGCCGCCACCAACGCGGATCTTCAAAAATCGCTCACCCGGAAGGTCTTTCCCATGGACGAGATCTTCCTGGCCCTTGAGGGCACCACCGCCTCGCTGGAAAACAAGCTCAAGCAGGTGGAAGACACGGTGGGGCGGGTGAAGACGTCCACAGAGGCCCTGGCGGAAACCAAGGCGGACCGGGCGGCGCTGGAGGCGGTGGTCTCCCGGATAGACGCGGCCCTGCCCGAGATCCGGCAAGCGGTGGAGACCGCCGGGGCGGAAACGGGCCGGCGCCTTGACGCGCTGGCGGAAACCCAGGAAAAGCGGGCCGCGGAGCTGACCGAGGCCGTTGCCAGGATCGGGGAAACCTTGGCGACCGCCACGGCGGACATGGAAAACCTCCGGACCGGCCTGGCCGAGGCCGCCGGCGGCCTGAGCGCCTTAAAGACCCAGATGGGCGCCATCTCCGGCCGGTCGGTGACGGAAAAGACGGTGGCCGACGCCATGGAAAAGCAGGCGGCCATCTTCGAAAAGCAGTTGGATCGGCTGGCCGGGCAGATCCGCCAGAAGGAACAGGCCATCCGGGAGATGGGCGAAAAGCTGGAATCCGTGGAAAACATCGCCCGGGCATCGGCCAACGCCCTGAAAACCAGCCCGCCCCGGACCATTCAGGTCCAGCCAAGGCCGGGCACGTTCCTGGAGCAGGATATCCAGTAGGCGCGATTAAACAGGCGAGTTTAAGCAGGCGAAATTAAGCAGGCGCGATTCGGTTTTTCAACCATCACACTTGGGAAAGGGGGATCTTCATGCGGTTTGTCAAATCGAAGCGATGGACGGCGATGGCGATGACAATGACGCTGGGGCTCGGGCTCGGATTTATCTGCCTCGCGGAAGCCGGCACTCTTCAGGAGGATTACCGGGAGACAGTGGGGCGCCGGGCGGATCTGGAGGATAAGCGGGCGGACTACGAGCGCCGCCAGCAGGAGGGCAGCGATCTGCTTCAGAAGACCACCTCCGATCTGAACGACTGCGTCT
>JAABTE010000055.1 GCA_011390035.1 Desulfobacteraceae bacterium
CCCCGCTCCAGTTGAATCCCGGCCAACTGGTGCCACAGCGCCGCGTTGCCCGGATCGATGCGCAGGGCCCGCTCGGTGGTGGCAAGGGCAGCATCCAGCTCTCCGGATTGCGCCTGGGCGCTGGCCTGATCGGAGAGCCGCGCCACAGCCCGATGGGCGTAGCGAACCGGCGTGGCCGCCGTCGAGGATTCACCGTAGCCGCCGAGCGCCCGCGCCCGGGGCGGTTCCAGCGCCGGGGCGCCCGGAACGGGCGTCGGCTCCGTTGCCGGCGCCGGCGCTGGCGCCGGGGCCGTCTCGGGCCGGGGGGGCGGTTGCATGCGGGGGGCGCCGTCCGTGGCGATGTAGGTCTTGGCGCAGCCGGACAGGCCGATCGCCGCAAGGGCGATCAACAGGCACAGATAAAAACGGTATTTCATCAAAGATTATCCTCCAGCCATTGCAGAAATGGGGAACGGGTTTTCGAATCCGGGGTCGGGGGCGCCCCGGCGTCGCCGGCGCCGGCATCCTCCGGAGGCGCGTCGTCCGGGACCGGCTCCGGCTTGCAGGAGATGAAGCCCTTGGGCTCGGATCCGCTGATAAAGGGGATGGCGATGGCGCCGGGGCAGTCGCCCTCGGTGCGCAGGCCCAGGATCGGGTCCACCGCCGCCCAGGCGATGTTTTCCGGCTGGGGCGGGCTCAGGGGCGCGTCGGCCGCGGCGTCCATGGCGGCGGCCCAGATCCGAAGCGCCCCGGAGGCGCCGGTGAGGCCGGCCGGGGTGTTGTCGTCCCGGCCCACCCAGACCACCGCCAGCCGATCTGCCGTGAACCCGGCAAACCAACTGTCCTTAAGATCGTTTGTGGTGCCGGTTTTGCCCGCCGGCGACAGGTTCCGGCTCAACAGGCCGGGCAGGGAGCGGGCGGTGCCCTCGGTCACAACGGCCTGCAATACCTTGTTGACCAGGAAAATGGCGGACGGGTCCAGATTCTGGCGCACGGAGACGGGGTAGCGGGATAGGCTGGCGCCGTCCGGCCGATAGACCGACAGCACGGCCCGCGCCGGTGACTGGAATCCGCCGGATGCCAGGGCCTGGTACATCCGGGCCACCTCGAAGGGGGTCATCTCGATGGCGCCCAGAAGCGAGGACGGGTAAAGGGGCGTTTCCCGCTCAAAGCCCATGCCGGAAAGGGTTTCCCCCACCCTGTCCAGCCCCAGGGCCATGCCCAGCCGCACCGTGGCGCTGTTGTAGGAGTGGACCAGGGCCTGGTACAGCGGCACGATGCCGTGGTACCGCCGGTCATAGTTGCGGGGAATCCAGTCGCCGCCCTTTTCCGGGTCGTCGATGCGGGTCATGCCGTCGTCCAGGGGCGTGATCAGGTGGTACTTGTCCGGCATGGACAGGGCGGTCAGGTAGATGGCCGGCTTAATAAGCGAGCCGATGGGCCGCCGGGCGCTCAGCGCCCTGTTGAAGCCGGCAAAGCGCGGGTCCCGCCCGCCCACCAGGGCCACCACCTCCGAACCGCCGGTGGACAGCATCACCCCGCCGCCCTCGAGGCTGTTTTCGGGCATGCCCTTTTGTTTTTCCAGATCGGCCAGGCCCTCCGTCAGGGCGGCCTCCAGGGCGAACTGGGCCTGGGGGTCCAGCGTGGTGAAGATCCGCAGGCCCTCGGTGCGCAGGTCTTCCTCGGCATAGGATTCCAGGAGCCGCCAGCGGACCAGCTCCAGGAAGGCGGGAAAGGGCGTGTCTCCCGAATGGCCCGGCGGGATGACGCCCAGATCCCGGCCCTCGGCCTCGGCGGCCGTCTCTTCGGTGATCAGCTTCAGCCCGGCCATGATCCCCAGCACCTGGTTCCGCCGCTCCGCGGCCCGCTCCGGGTAGCGCCGGGGGTCGTAATAGGACGGCCCCTTGAGCATGCCCACCAGCAGGGCGATCTCCCGGGGCCGCAGATCCGCCAGGGGCCGGCCGAAATAGAACCGGCTGGCAAGGCCGAAGCCATGGATGGCACGGCTGCCGTCCTGGCCCAGGAAGACCTCGTTCAGATAGGCCTCCAGGATCTCGTCCTTTTCGTAATTGGCCTCCAGGATCAGGGCCATGATCGCCTCGTCCAGCTTGCGCCGGAAGGTGCGCTCGTGGGTGAGAAAAAAATTCTTCACGAGCTGCTGGGTGAGGGTGGAGCCACCCTGGGCCGCCCGGAACTGCTTGAGGTTTTCCCAGAAGGCCCGCAGGATGGACAGGGGCGCGATGCCGCGATGGCGGTAAAAGATCCGGTCCTCCACGGCCAGCAGGGTCTGGATCAGAAGGGGCGGCGCCTCCGCCAGGCGCACCAGCACCCGGTCCTCGTTGTGGGTCGGATAGATGCTGGCGATGAGGGCCGGGTCGAGGCGGACCATCTCCAGGGCCGAGCCAGTCTCCACATCGGTCAGCCCCTTGACGCGGCCGCCGGAAACCGTCACCCGCAGCCGGACCGCCCGCGCCTTGTCGTCGTCGAATTCAAAGGGCCGGCTGTAGATGTTGACGCCGTCCTCGGCCAGGGCGAAACAGCCGGGGCCGTCCAGGGCCTCGGCGCGGCGATATTCCATGAGGGTCAGCTCCCGGGCCAGCCCGTCCAGAGACAGGCGCCGGCCCGGATACAGCTCCAGGGGCCGGGCGTAAATGCGGGCGGGCAGCTCCCAGCGCTTGCCGGCGAACTTTTCATGCACCCCGGGCGCCAGGCGGCGGGCGTGTAGCGCCAGCAGCGCCCCGGCGCCCGCGACCATGGTCAGCAACAGAGCCCCGGCAATCAGCAGTCGTTTTCTGGTGATCATCTCGTGTTTCGGCGGTTTATATACATACCTGTTCGCTCAGTCCCATAACATAATCGACACCCTTGCATTTATCAACACTTAATCAATGCGCCGGACAACTTTCAGAGCCGGATCATCCAATTGCGCCGGCCGGACCCCGGGGCCTCCGGCGCATGTTGTCACCTAACTTATTATTGACAAAGAGTATTGATGCCTTTCCTGTTGATCCCGGAGCTTAAATCCTGTATATAAAAATTTCCCCCGCCCTCGCCCGCTGCTTCGATGGCGGTTTCCATAAACAAGCGTCAAAAAGAACAATCGTCAAGAACCGGTTTGATTCTATCATGAAACAAGCGCCGCTTCAATCCACATGCCACCGCCCACAAGGCCGGAGGTCGCAATATGCCCGATGACGAAGACCGCCTTCTGATCATCACCGACACGGAAACGCCGGCCGATGCCATCCACCGGGAAGCCAGGGCCGCCGGATGGGCGGTAACGGATTGGATCGCCGGCCTGGAAAGTGCGGCGCCGGGCCTGGAAAAAGCGCCGGCGGCGGTGGCGCTGGCCGTCGGCCGGGAGAACCGGGCGGCGGCCGACGCCCTGGCCGACCGGCTGGGCACGCCGGCGCTGATCATCGCCCCGGCGCCCTGCCCCGGGCCCGGGGGCGAAGCGATCCCCGACGCCAGGGACCCCGACGCCAGGATCCCGGACGCCGGGGTCCCCGACGCCAGAGCCCCGGACGGAATGGGCCGGGACGACCTCTTTCCGGAAACCGGGGACGAGGGGACCAATGGGCGGCTGTACCTGGCCCCGCCCTTCACCGCCCGGGAGCTGCGCCTGTCCCTGCGGCTGCTGGCGGAAAGGGCCCGGGCCCGGATGCGCCAGTGCCGGATGCGCCGGGAGTTCGACGAGACCCTGTCGGCCATCCCCTACGGCGTGGCCCGGCTTGACGAGGCCGGGGTCATCCGCTGGGCAAATCCGGCCTTCGGCGGCCTGGCCGGCATGGCGCCGGAGCGTCTGGCCGGGGCCAGGATCTGGGACCCCCTGGGGGAAAACGACCAAACGCAAACCCTTCGCCAGATGTTTCAAAAGCTTAAGAACCAGGGGAAGGCCACGAGCTGGCGGGGCCGGATCAACCTGCGCGACGGCCGGCCCATCGAGCTGCAACTGGACTGTCTGCGGGCCTCCGAGGCTGATCCGGGAGAGACGGATTATGTCTGCGCCGCGGCGGATCTGAGCATCTGGCGGGAGACGGAACAGACCCTGGCGCGCCATGCCGACTGCCTCGAGGTCATCGTGGAGCTGAACGAGATGAAGGCGAAAAGCACCAAGACCATCGCCGCCTTCATCCTGGAAAAGGCGCTGCGCTTCACCGGCTCGAAGGTCGGCTTCGTGGGGGAGGTGAGCCCCGACCAGCGGACGCTGACGATTCACAGTTGGTCCCGCTCCGTGATGGCCGCCTGCGGGGTGCGGCATCCCACCATGTCCCTGCACACGGCCGATGCCGGGATCTGGGGCGAGGCGGTGCGGGAAGGGCGCATCATCCGGGTCAACGATTACGAAAACCGCCCCAGCCTCCGGGGCCTGCCCGAAGGCCACATGCCCCTGACCCGGGTGGTGGCCGTGCCCATCCTGGAAGACGGCCGGGTGGTGGTGCTGATCGCCGCGGCCAACAAGGCCGCCGAGTATTCGGATAGCGACATCAACGGGCTGCGGATCCTGGTCAACGGCCTGTGGCGCCACCTGGAGGACCGGCGGCACAACGCCCGCCTGATCCAGGCCCGGGAGCAGGCCATCACCGCCAACCGGGCCAAGTCCACCTTCCTGGCCACCATGAGCCACGAGATCCGCACCCCCATGAACGCCATCATCGGCATGACCGACCTGACCCTCCAGACCTCCCTGACCCCGGAGCAGCGGGAATTCCTGGAGATGGCGCGCGCCGCATCCCATCACCTGATGGAGATCATCGACGACATCCTGGACCTGACCCGCATCGAAGCGGGCCGGCTGAGCCTTGAGCACAACCCCTTCGCGCCCCGGCGGATGATCCGGCGCCTCATCGGCGCCCTGGAGCACGGGGCCAGGCAAAAGGGGCTGGCCCTGGTTTACGAGATCGACCCCATGACGCCGGAGACAATGGTGGGGGACGCGCGAAGGCTTCGCCAGATCCTCTACAACCTGGTGAGCAACGCCATCAAGTTCTCAGAGGAGGGTCGAATCTCCGTTCAACTCACGCCCCTTTCCGAGGACCCGGACCACGCCGACCTGCTGTTCGCCGTGGCCGACACCGGCATCGGCATCGCCCAATCCCAGATGGAGCAGATTTTCCAGCCCTTCTACCAGGCGGACGGCTCCAACACCCGCCGGGCCGGCGGCACCGGCCTGGGCCTGACCATCTGCCGCCAGCTCGTGGAGATGATGGGCGGCGAGCTGAACGTTGAAAGCCGGCCCGGCGCCGGCAGCGTCTTTTCCTTCCGCGTCCGGCTGGAAAAGACGCCGCCGCCGGCCGACGCCCTGGCGCCGGACCCGCCGGAAACCGAGGCGCCCCCCGACCCCGGCGCCATCCTGGTGGCCGAGGACGATCCTTTCAATCAGAAGGTGGCGGATCTGTTTTTAAAGCGGCTGGGATTCGCCCCCACCCTGGTGGCGGACGGCGGGGCCGTTTTAAATCTGCTCGCCGAGCGCCGCTTCGCCATGATCCTTATGGACGTGCGGATGCCGGTCATGGACGGGCTGACCGCCACCCGGACCATCCGCAGGCGCGAGGAGCAGGTGGGCGGGCGCGTGCCGATCATCGCCATGACCGCCAACGCCATGGCCGGCGACCGCGAGGCCTGCCTGGCGGCCGGAATGGACGATTATATCGCGAAACCGATCGACTTTCACCGGCTCCGGGCGCTGATCCAGGCCCATTTAAAGCCACCGGCCGCGACCGGCGTGCCGGCCGGCCAATTGGGGGGAAGCGATGAAAAACGATATACCCGATGACATTCCGGATGATGAGGATGCCAGCCGCCATCTGCCCGAGGTACTCTGGACTCTCAAAATGGGCACGGGCAACGATTTCAGTTGCTATCGGGAAAACACCCTGCGCCGCCGCGTGGGCCGGCGGATGGCCACCCTGCGCCTGGCGCGGATGGCCGACTACCTGGCCCATCTGCGGGCCCGGCCCTCGGAGCTGGCCCTGCTCCACCGGGAGCTGCTCATCGGCGTCACCCGGTTTTTCCGGGACTCTTCGGCCTTTGACGCGCTGACCGACGCGGTGATCGCGCCACTGGCCCGATCCCCCGCCCCCATCCGCATCTGGGTGCCGGCCTGCTCCACCGGGCAGGAGGCCTATTCCATCGCCATGCTGGCCCGTCACTACCTGGACCGAAACGGGCTGGACACCGTCACCCGCATCTTCGCCACCGACCTTGACGCGGCCGCCATCGAGACCGCCCGGGCCGGCCGCTACCCGGAAAGCGAGCGCAAGGACATCCCGGATCATCTGGCAATGGCCTACCTGCGCCAGGAGGCCAGCGGCTTCCGCGTCAAAAAACGCCTTCGGGAAATGGTGGTCTTCGGCGTCCACGACCTTTTGGGAGACCCGCCCTATTCAAGGATGGACCTGATCAGTTGCCGCAATTTCATGATCTACCTCAAGCCCCAGACACAGGGCAAGGTACTCAGCCTGTTCCATTTCGCCCTGCGCCGGGGCGGCCACCTGTTTCTGGGCCGCGCCGAGTCACCCGATCCGGATGGCAAGCTGTTTTCCCCGGTGCGAAACGCCCCGAAGCTTTACGCCAAGGACGACCGAACGGCCGCCGTTGTGAACTGGATCGGCGACGGCGCCCGCTCTCCGTCGCGCTTTTCCGAAATCCGGGCCGACCTGCCCCTGCCCGGGCGGGAGACGGTGGAGCGGCTGCTGCTGGAGCGTTTTGCCCCCACCTGTCTGCTGGTAACCGCCACGGGCGAGATCGTTCACATCCATGGCAACACGGGCGGCTATCTGGAGCCGGCGGCCGGCGCCCCCTCGCCCCGCCTGCTGGAAAATGCCCGAAAATGCCTTCGCCGGCCCCTTTCCGAAATCTTCCGGCGGGCCGTGGAGAACCGCCGCCAGGCCACCGCCGCCATCCCGCTGGTGGCCCACGGGGCCAGCCGCCGCATCCACCTGACGGTCCTGCCGGTGAGCAGCCCGCTGGACCATTTCGCCGTGGTCTTCCAAGAGTCGCCGGGGCCGCCTTTGCCCGCCAGGCCCGCAACGGAGCCAGAGCATCAGGGCGACGGCGCCGCCGGCCGGGAAACGGCGCGCCGAAACGCAGGGGACGAGGAAAACCACAACCTGCGGCGCATTCGGACCGAACTGATGGAGACCCGCCGCCAACTGGAGATGACCGTGGCCGATCTGGCCAATACCAACCATGAACTCAACGCCCTGAACGCGGATCTGCAATCGGCCAACGAGGAGCTGGCCAGCGTCAACGAGGAGCTGCGGACCTCCAAAGAGGAGCTGGAAAGCGCCAACGAGGAGCTGATCACCATGAACGCGGAGATGGAGTCCCACATCACCAGCCTCACGCGGCTCACCAACGATCTGGACAACTTTCTGGCCAGCACCCGCATGGCCATCATCTTCGTGGATCCGTCCCTGAACATCCTGCGCTTCACCCCGGAAACCACCAGCATCATCCCCCTGTGCCCCGGCGACGTGGGCCGGCCCATCACCGCCTTCGTCACCCAGATCAGGGGGCGCCACATCGCCGAGGACGCACGGGCCGCGATCGAAAGCCTCCACTCCTCGGAGCGGGAAATCCAGACCGAAGACGGCCGCCACCACTGGCTTCGGGCACTGCCCTACCGCACCCGGGAGGGCGCCGTGGAGGGCGCCGTACTCACCATCACCGACATCACCGAGTACAAGCGCTCCGCCCACGCCCTGGAAAAGGCGCTGGAGGAAAAAAAGATCCTGCTGCGGGAAATCCACCACCGGGTCAAAAACAACCTTCAGACCATCTGCGGCCTGCTCTACCTTGAAAGCCGGAAGCGGCCCCACCCGGAAATGGCCGACGCCCTGGAGGGCAGCATACAGCGCATCCGCTCCATGGCAATGATCCATGAACACCTGTACCACTCCGACGACCTGGGCCGCATCGATTTCGGGACCTATGTGCGCAAGATCGCCGCCGGCCTGATGGCCGCCCATCCGGAGCGCGAAGGACGGATCCACTTTGAGCTGACCGCCGACGCCATGGAGATGGACCTGCAGGTGGCCATCCCCCTGGGCCTGGCCGTAAACGAGCTGGTGGTCAACGCCCTCAAGCACGCCTTTGGGCCGGAGCGGGAAGGCTGCATCCGCGTGGCGCTGGAAAACGGGGATGGCGGGGCGATATGCCTGACCGTGGGCGACGACGGCAACGGGCTGCCGGAGGATCTGGACCTGGAAAATCCGCGCACCCTTGGGCTGGAACTGGTGCGGGACCTCGTGATCCGCCAGCTCGGCGGCCAGGTTCGCATCGACCGGCATCCGGGCGCCACTTTCCGCCTGATGGTGCCCGCCACCGGCTGAATCCCCCTGGACAGGGCCCTCCCTGGAAATAATCCTTTCCTTCCTGTATCGAATCTGCTATTGGAGACGATCACGCATCAACACAGACCGTTACATGGGAGGAAGACATCTCCATGCATTTATCCACGCGCATCCTTATCGTGGAGGATGAGGTGATCACCGCGCGGGAGATCGGGTTCCGCCTGGAGGAGCTGGGGTATCCGGTACCCGAGGCGGTATTCTCCGCCGAGGCGGCCGTGGAGCGGGCCGCCGCGGCCCGGCCCGACATCATCCTGATGGACATCCACATGGCCGGCCCCATGGACGGCATCGCCGCGGCCGGGCAGATCCGGGCCGAGCTGGACATTCCCATCATCTACATCACCGCCTGCGCCGACGAGCAGACCCTGCGGCGGGCCCGGCAGACCGAGCCCTTCGGCTACATCGTAAAGCCCTTCGGCGAGCCGGAGCTGCGCGCCACCCTGGAGATGGCCCTTGCCAAGCACGAAGCGGAAAAGCGGCTAAAGGCCGCCCTGGCCGAGCGGGATCTGCTGCTGAAAGAGATCAACCACCGGGTCAAGAACAACCTTCAGACCCTCATCTACCTGATGGAGATGCAGGAGGAGGCCGCGGCGGAACCGGCCGTGGCCCGGGCCCTGTCGGAACTCAAGGGCCGGGTGCGCTCCCTGGCCCTGGTCCACGACCAACTGTACCGGACCCCGGAGCTGGGGGCCATCGATTTTCGGGCCTATGTCCGTGAACTGGTGTTCGCCCTGGTGGACGCGCTGGGGGGGCGGCGGGACGTGCGGCTGGAGATCGAGGCGGCCCGGATCCGGCTGCCCATCCAGAAGGCCATCCCCTGCGGGCTGATCGTCAACGAGCTGGTCACAAACGCCCTCCGGCACGCCTTTGCCCCGGATGCCCGGCGCTTTGCCGACGGCGCCGACGCCCCCCGCATCCGGCTGGAATTCGAGAAGCTGGAAAAGGACTACCTGCTGACGATTTCGGACAACGGGGCGGGCATGCCCGCCAACCTGGACTGGCGGCGGTCCCGGAGCCTGGGGCTGAAGCTGGTCAACGTGTGGGCCACCTATCAGCTCCGGGGGACGCTCTGCCTTGAGCCGAAAAATGGGACCCGCTTTGCCATCCGCTTCCCCGAATGAGCCACCCCGCCGCCCGCGAGGCGCCATTTCCCTTGACTCGGAGCCTCAAAGCGCTTAATCTGAACGATTGATCGTCTGAAGAAAGGAGGCGCCGCTGCACCATGATATCCAAATCGGGGGTATCCAAATCGGGGATATCCAAAACAGGGACATCCAAATCGGAGACACCCAAAACCGGGATATCCAAATCTGGAAGGTCCAACATCCTGCTGTTGATCACCGCCCTCATCTGGGGGTCGGCCTTCGTGGCCCAGAGGGTGGGCATGGACCATGTGGGTCCCTTCACCTTCAATGGCGTCCGGTTCCTGCTCGGGGCGCTGACGCTGGTGCCGCTGCTGATCCTTACCCGCCGCCAGCGGCTGGCGTCCATGGCCGCGGAGGGGAGAAAGCCGGCGGACGCAGGCACCCTGCTGTGGGGCGGGGCTCTGGCGGGCGTGGCCCTTTACCTGGGGGCTTCGCTGCAGCAGGCGGGGCTGGTTTACACCACGGCGGGAAAGGCCGGCTTCATCACCGGCCTGTATGTGATCATCGTGCCGCTGATGGGCCTTATCTGGCGCCAGAGGCCGGATCTTTCCACCTGGATCGGCGCGGTTCTGGCCACCTGGGGCATGTACCTTCTGAGCGTGACGGAACATCTCACCATCGAATTCGGAGACCTGCTGGTGCTGCTGGGGGCCTTCTTCTGGGCCGCCCATGTGCATGTGCTGGCCTGGCTTTCGCCGCGGATTCACCCCATCCGGCTGGCCTTCTGCCAGTTTCTGGCCTGCGCCCTGTTCAGCCTGGCCACCGCGGCCGCCACGGAGGTGATCACGATGGACGGCCTGAGGGCCGGGGCGGCGCCCATCTTCTACGGCGGGGTCTGCTCGGTGGGCATCGCCTACACCCTGCAGGTGGTGGCCCAGCGCCACGCCCGTCCCGCCCATGCTGCCATCATCCTGAGCCTGGAGGCGGCCTTTGCCGCCCTGTTCGGATGGATTCTTCTGGCCGAAACGCTCTCCATCCGGGGCATGGCCGGCTGCGCCCTGATGCTCGGCGGCATGCTGCTGTCCCAGTTTCGGATTCCCTTGAACCTGATTGCTCTCACCCGGGGGTGGCTGGCCCGAATCCAGGTCCTTGGCGGGTAATCAGGCCATTCATCCATATCCATGATATGCTCTTGCTAAATATAAACACATACCCTTTCCAGATATAAAACATGTGGACATTTCTGGTCGTTACCGATGATGACGCCCTGTATCGCCCCATCCAGCAGACCCTGGCCGGCGAACACGCAATGGAACGGGCACTGTCTCCGGCCGCCGGGCTGGAGGCCGCGCGCACCCACCGATACGACGTGCTGATGCTGGATCTGGCGCTGATCAGCCCGATGATCCCCCACGACGGAGACATCCGGAGCGTCATGGCGCCATTTTATCAATACAAGCCGCCCCTGGAGATCGTTGTGATCGCCAACCGGAACCTGCTCCGCCACGCCGTTTCCGCGGTGAAGGGCGGCGCCTCCGATTACCTGACCGCCCCCATCGACGCCGACGAGGTCAAGCTGGTGATAGAGGGGCTTCAGAAATCGGCCCTGCTCCAGTCGGAGCTGGACTACCTGCGGGGCCAGGTACTCAAGCCCCATGTGCTCGACATGGTGCGCACCGGCGCGCCCGCCATGAAAAAGGTGCTGGAAAAGGCCCAGTCCGTGGCCCCCACCAAGACCACCGTGCTGATCACCGGCGAAACCGGCACCGGCAAGGGCGTTCTGGCCCGCTACATCCACCGCAACAGCAAGCGGGAAAAGCACCAGTTCATCAGCCTCCACTGCGGCGCCATCCCCGATTCGCTGCTGGAAAGCGAGCTGTTCGGCCACGAAAAGGGCGCCTTCACCGGCGCGGTGCGCAAGAAGCTGGGCAAGTTCGAGATCGCCCGCAACGGCAGCATCTTCCTGGA
>JAABTE010000056.1 GCA_011390035.1 Desulfobacteraceae bacterium
TGGCGGCGGTGGGCCTGGGGGGGTTGGCCGGGGCCATGCGGGCGGTGGCCGGCAGCGAGGCCGCCGGGGAGATGATGCTGTCCATCCTGCGGGCCAGGAGCCATGAATACAACTATCGGCTCAATCCATCCGCGGAAGGCGCCGATGGGGAGATATCGGAGCTGGAGGCCGAGCTGCGGGGGCTGACGGAGGGGGCGGACGCCATTGCCCGGCAATTCGGCAACGGCGAGGGCGCCGGGTCTCTGGTAGAGGCTATGGGGCAGGTGAAGCGCCAGGTGGCCGACTACAAAAGCGCGTTTGAAGAATACGTGGCCCTGCGCCAGGAAAGCGTGGGCACCATGGAGCGCATGAGCGAGCGGGCCGAGGAGGCGGTGTCCCGGGCCGACGCCGTGGCCCGGGATCAGGAAGAGCAGTTGCGGGCGGAGCGCAACGCCGCCAAGATGGGCCTTGAGACCCACATGGTCAACGCGGACCGGGCCGATTCGGTGGTGCGGGGATTTTTGTCCACGCGGCTGGACGAAAAGCAGTTTCTGCTCTCCGGCGGCGAGGCGCGGTGGGCCGAGGCCGTCTTTGCGGGCATCGGCCGGCTGGTCGATCAGGCCGAGGACTTAAAGGAGCGCCTGGAGGGCACCGAAATGGTCCGGCAGGTGGACACGGTGCTGGTTTCCATCGGGGCTTACAAGGTGGCGTTTGAGCGGATGGTGGAACTGATGGAGACCCAGGGGGCCGCCCTGAACACCATGGAGGTGCGGTCCGGGGCACTGGAGGGCGCGCTCAAGTCCCTCCGCGGGGGGCTGAAGGCGGAAATGGACATGCTGGGCCATCAGGCGGGCATGAGCGCCGAGGTGCTGATCCGCGTGACCGACGCCCGGATCACCGTCTTTACGGATATCATGGAGGCCATCGGCTTTTTCCATCGGGCGCGCAAGACGGAAAACGAGTTCATCCGGTCCGGCGGGGAGGCCGCGTGGATGGACGCCATGACCCGAAACCTGGATGCCGTGCGCGAGCGCCTGGCCAGTGTGCGCTCCGGGGCCGCCGGCGGCAACGAGGGGTTGAGCCGGCGCATCGACAACCTGCTTTCGGAGGTGGACGCCTACGCGGCCGCCTTCGATTCCATGGTGACCCTGTGGGGCGAGCGGCGCCAGACCATGGAGGAGATGCGCCAGATCGCCGAGGTGGCCCTGGCCCAGGGCCGGAGCATCGAGTCGGACCAGCGGATGCGCCTGCTGGAGGCCCAGGAGCGAAGCAACCGGTTCCTCAACGCCAAGATCGGCATCGCCAGCGACGCCAATTCCATCATACAGGCGTTTCTCGACACGCGGGTCGAGGAGAAGCAGTACCTGATTTCCAACGGTGATCCGGCCCTGTACAAGCAGGTGCTGGACCGGCTGGACGGGATCAAGGGGCTGGCCGATGACCTGGAGAGCCGCTTTGATGACCCGGACAACAGGGGCCGGATCGCGGAACTCAAGGAGGCGGTGTCGGCCTACGGCGCGTCCATGGACCAGTTTCGGGACATGATGGACCGCCAGCGGGAGGCCGAGGCGGTCATGTCCGCGGCGGCCCGGTCGGCCGAGGCGGTGAACCGGAACGCACGGCGGGCCCAGCGGGAGCGGATGGACGCCGATGTGACCCGGACCCGGGCGGGCATGGCCATTGTCACCGGCGCATGCATTCTGGCGGGGCTGCTGCTGTCCTGGTATCTGAGCCGGCTGATAACCCGGCCCCTGAACCGGGTGATGGCCGGCATGGGCAACGTGTCCCGGCAGCTTGCCGCAACGGCGGGGGAGGTCTCCTCGGCCAGCCAGTCGTTGAGCGAGATGTCCTCGGAGCAGGCCGCCTCGGTGGAGCAGACCTACGCCGCCCTCGAGGAGATGACCGGCCGCAGCGCCGGCACCTCGGATCTGACCAACGGGGTGGAGCGGCTGATGAAGGAAAACATCCGGAAATCGGGGACATCGCTCAAATCCCTCATCGAAGTGACCCAGCGGATGAGCGCCATTGAGGCGGACAGCGGCCAGATGGCCCAGATCATCGAATCAATCAACACCATCGCCTTTCAGACCAACCTGCTGGCCCTCAACGCGGCCATCGAGGCGGCCCGGGCCGGCGAGGCCGGAGCCGGCTTTGCCGTGGTGGCCGCGGAGGTGCGGAACCTGGCCTTGCGGGCCACCGCCGCGGCCGACCGCACCGGCGAGCTTTTGGAGGCCAACATCGGGCGCGTATCAGAGGCCGCAGCCGCCATCGGGTCTGTCAACCGGGATTTCGAAACCATCATCGAATCGGCCACCATGATCGGGGACAAGACCCAGTCCATCACCGAGGCCAGCCGCTCACTGGCCGACGGCATCGGCCAGTTGACCGCCGGGGCCGGCGGGCTGGACAACGTCACCCAGCAGATGGCCGCCGGCGCCGAGGAATCCGCCGCCGCCTCCGAGGAGCTGGCCGCCCAGGCCCGGATGCTCGAGGCCATGGTTCGGGAGCTGACGACCCTGGTTCGGGGCGGAGGGGGGAGCAACCACAAGGATTTGGCATAAGAAGGGATTTTGTCCTGGGATTGGACGTTATCCTTTTCATTTTTCCCCTTGACAAACCCGGCGGGCCATGCGATTTAAGGGTATCTACCGACCGGTCGGTAGTTCTTCCGGATTCCGATTCTTACCCTGAGGAGGCGCCATGCCGTCGGCCAACATGAAGGAAACCATAAAAGCGGTGGCCATCGAGCTATTCGCTGAAAAGGGCTATTTCGCCACCAGCATCAGCGACATCGCCCGGGGCAGCGGCATCCAGAAGGCCAGCATCTACTACCACTATCCCAGCAAGGAAGAGCTGCTCTTCCACATTCTGGACACCACCATGACCGACCTTATCGCCTACATCCAGCGCAACCTGACCGGGGTGGGAGACACGGAGACCCGCATGCGCGTTGCCGTGCGCAGCCATGTGCGCTTTCACCTGGAGCGGCAGAAGGAAAACTTCATCGCCAACGCCGAGATGCGGGGCCTTACCGAAGATCACTACCGGGACATCGTGGCCGAGCGGGACGCATACGAGCGGATCTTCCAGAGCCTGATCCGGGAGGGGGCCGCCGCGGGGGTTTTCGCCGACGGCGACGTGAAGATCCTCTCTTACGCTATTCTCACCATCTGCACCGCCGGGGCCGCCTGGTTCCGCCCGGACGGGCGGCTGTCCATCGACGCCATCGCGGCCATCTACGAGGACTTCATCCTGTCGGGATTAAAGCGCGGGGCCTATCGGATCGGGGCCGGCTTTTCCCCGCCCCTGGGCTTTTCCGCCCATGGAGACAGGTAGCCGCGCCCATGCCGGGGCGAGCGCCGGCCAATGGGGGCGGCTGTTAAGCGGATGGGGTTTAGACACTGGGGCATTTTTCACTTGACAAATCCCATTCAGAATGAAATAGAACATCATCAGGGCGGCCTAACGACCGGTCGGTCAGCGCCCGTTCCCCCGGGCGCCGCCGCGCGATCCGGACCGGCCGGACCCATTCCCGTTCGAATTCGGGCCGGCTTACCCCTCACCGCATTATTGCCATCCCTTGAAAGGAGGATGTATCGTGGATTTTGATCTGACCAAGGAACAGGAGATGATCCGAAAGGAGGTCCGCAAATTCGCCCAGAGCGAGATCGCCCCCGTGGCCCAGGAACTGGACGAGAAGGAGGAATTCTCCGTCGAGCTGACCCGGAAGATGGGCGAGATCGGCCTTTTCGGCATGTTCGTGTCGGAAAAATACGAGGGCCAGGGCATGGACTACCTGTCCTATATAATCGCCGTGGAGGAGGTGGCCAGGGTGGATGGCTCCCAGGCGGCCACCGTGGCCGCGGGAAACTCCCTTGGCATCGGCCCCCTGTACTATTTCGGCAGCGAGGAGCAGAAGAAAAAATACCTGCCCAAGCTGTGTTCCGGCGAGGCGCTGTGGGGATTCGGCCTCACCGAGCCCACCGCGGGCTCCGACGCGGGCGGCTCAAAGACCACGGCCGTCAAGGACGGCAACGAGTGGGTGATCAACGGCTCGAAGATCTTCATCACCAACGCCGCCTGCGACATGACCCTGGGCGTCACGGTGCAGGCCATCACCGGGCAGCGGCCCAGCGGCAAGCCCGAATACACCTGCTTCATCGTGGAGCCGGGGACCAAGGGCTTCAAGCAGGTGGCCATGCACGGCAAGATGATGTGGCGCTCCTCCAACACCGCGGAGCTGTATTTCGACGACGTGCGGGTGCCGGAGGGAAATATCCTGGGCAAGCCGGGGGACGGCTTTCACCAGATGCTCAAGACCTTGGACGGCGGCCGGCTGTCCATCGGCGCCATGGGCCTCGGCGGCGCCCAGGGAGCCTACGAGATGGCCCTCAAATACGCCAAACAGCGCGAGCAGTTCGGCCAGCCCATCAGCAAGTTTCAGGCCATTGCCTTCAAGCTGGCCGACTGCGCCATGGAGATCGAGTGCGCCCGGAACGTGCTGTACAAGGCCTGCTGGCTGCGCAATAACAACCGGCCCTTCGAGGCCATCGCCGCCATGGGCAAGCTGTACTGTTCCGAGCTGATGGGCCGGGTGGTAAACCACTCGGTGCAGATCCACGGCGGATACGGCCTGATGAAGGACTACCAGGTGGAGCGATTTTATCGGGATCAGAAGCTGCTGGACATCGGAGAGGGCACCTCCGAGGTGCAGCGGATCGTGATCTCGCGTCATATTGGATGCTGACTCAACATCCGGGCCATCATCTGAACCAACAGGGATTTTTCAACGGGTAAGGATTTCAACACGAAGGATCTCAGCACATAAGGATCTCAACACATAAGGATTCCAACAAGGGGGCGTTAACATGGCATTACCACAATTCGAAGTCGGCAAGACCACCATCGGACAACTGGTTGACATCGTGGCGGACGGATTTCCCGACAACAAGGCGCTGGAGTACCACAAGCAGGGCATCAGCTATGATTACGGCAATTTCCGGCAAGTGTGCAACCAGGTGGCCAGGGGCTTCATGGCCCTGGGCGTTGAGCGGGGCGAGAAGGTCGCCATCTGGGCCAACAACGTGCCCCAGTGGGTGCTTACCCAGTTCGGCACCGGCAAGATGGGCGCGGTGCTGGTGACGGTTAACACCAACTATCGCTCCTTCGAGCTGGAATACCTGATGAAGCAGTCCGACGCCACCACGCTGCTGCTCATCGGCGGCGTGCGCGAGCCCGATGAGTACCTGAAGGTGGTCTATGACGTCTGCCCCGAATTGAAGGACTGCGAGCCGGGCAAGCTCGACTGCAAGAAGCTGCCCCTGCTCAAGAACGTCATCTTCCTGGGCGACGAGCGCCATCCGGGCATGTACAACTGGGACGACATCATGAAGATGGCCGACAAGGTGAGCGACGACGATCTGAAGGCCCGCCAGGCCAGCCTGGACCCGGACGACGTCATCAACATGCAGTACACCTCCGGCACCACCGGCTTTCCCAAGGGCGTCATGCTCACCCACACCAACCTGATCGGCAACGCCGTGAGCCTGGGCGAGTGCATGAACCTGTCCGACAAGGACATGATGTGCATCCCGGTGCCCTTCTTCCACTGCTTCGGCTGCGTGCTGGGCACCCTCACCTGCGTGGTTTCCGCGGCCGGCATGGCGCCGGTTGTGTCCTTTAAGCCCGATGACGTTCTGGCCACCGTTCAGGCATCCAACTGCACCGCCCTGCATGGCGTGCCCACCATGTTCATCGCCGAGCTGGAGGAGATGAAGAAGAAAAACTATGACACATCCCATCTGCGCACCGGCATCATGGCCGGCTCGCCGTGCCCCATCGAGGTGATGAAGAAGGTGGTCAGCGACATGGGCGCCTCCGAGATGTGCATCACCTACGGCCAGACCGAGGCCTCCCCCGGCATCACCATGACCCGCACCTCCGACTCTCTGGACCGGCGGGTGAGTACGGTGGGCCGCGCCCTGCCCAACGTGGAGGTGAAGATCGTGGATCCGGCCACCGGCGAGGAGGTGCCCCGTGGCACCCAGGGCGAGCTGTGTACCCGTGGCTACCATGTGATGAAGGGCTACTACAAGAACCCCGAGGCCACCGCGTCGGCCATCGACAAGGACAACTGGCTGCACACCGGCGACCTGGCCATCATGGACAAGGACGGCTACTGCAAGATCACCGGCCGCATCAAGGACATGATCATCCGTGGCGGCGAGAACATCTATCCGCGCGAGATCGAGGAGTTCCTGTACACCCATCCGAAGGTCAAGGACGTGCAGGTGGTGGGCGTGCCCTCCAGAAAGTACGGCGAGGAGGTGGCCGCCTTCGTTCAGGTCAAGCCCGGAGAGACCGCCACGAACGAGGAGATGCGGGCCTACTGCAAGGACAAGATCGCCTTTCACAAGATCCCGGCCTTTTTCATGTTCGTGGAAGACTATCCCACCACCGCCAGCGGCAAGATTCAAAAATACAAGCTGCGGGAGCAGGCCACCAAGGAACTGGGCCGCGAAGACGACGCCACCATCGAGACCGCATAAGGCCACGAGGAGAAAGGATACCCATGACGGACGAGATACTTCTCGTAGAGGAAAAGGACCAGGTCTTAACCCTGACCCTGAACCGGCCGGAGGTGATGAATTCCTTCAACTTCGCCCTGCTGCGCGCCCTGCGCGACCAGGTGGAGGCGCTGCGGTTCCGGCGGGACGTTCGGGTGATCATCGTCACCGGCGCCGGCGAAAAGGCCTTCTGCTCCGGAGCGGACCTGAAGGAGCGCCGGACCCTGTCCCCCGAGCAGGTCAAGGAATACATCTTCACCATCCGGAACCTGTTCACCACCATAGAGCAGCTCAACAAGCCGGTGATCGCCGCGGTTAACGGCGTGGCCCTGGGCGGAGGCACCGAGCTGGCCCTGGCCTCTGACATCCGGATCGTGTCGAAGACCGCCTCCATGGGGCTCACCGAGACCCGGCTGGCCATCATCCCCGGCGCCGGCGGCACCCAGCGGCTGCCCCGGCTGGTGGGGCGCGGCAAGGCAAAGGAGTTGATGTTCACCGGCCGGCGGGTGGGGGCCGAGGAGGCCCTGGCCATCGGGCTGGCCAACCAGATCTGCGAGCCGGCCGAGCTGCTGGACGAGTGCCGCAAGATGGCCGCGATGATCTGCGAGACCGGCCCCATCGCCATCGAGCAGGTCAAGTACGCCATCAACCACGGCATCGAGACCGATCTTGCCACCGGCCTTGCCATCGAGTCCAGCGCCTACTGGGTTACCATCCCCACCGAGGATCGGCTGGAGGGCCTGGCGGCGTTTCGGGAAAAGCGCAAGCCGGTGTACAAGGGACAATAGCGTATCCCGGGTCCCGTTTCCCGTAAACCGGCACCGCGCATGCCCGTGATGATGTCGGCGCCGACGGAAGCGGCGATGGGGTCGGGACCCTTTTATGAATCCTTATAAGGAGAAAAGCGAGTTATCATGACGGAATACGATTACTGGAAGATTTTCCCCCGCATGCCGAGGAAAGTCACCATCGGCGACATTACGGTTCGCGATGGCTTTCAGCACGAGGAGAAGTTCGTGTCCACCCGGGCCAAGATGTTTTACCTCGAGGAGCTGATCTTTGCCGGATGCCGCAACATCGAAGTCACCAACCTGGGCAATCCCTTCCTGATGCCCCAGTTCGGGGACGCCGAGGAGTTGCTGACCCATCTGCGGAGCGACAAGTTCAAGTCCCGCTGCGCCCATAAGGGCATCAACTACGACGATATCGTGCTCACCTGCATCACCATCCGCGAGGGCGCGGTGGACCGGGCCATCCGGCTCAAGGACAAGGGCATCGCCCCGGACCGGGTGCTGATGATGGTCTCCACGGAAGAGGAGCACCATTTCGCCAACTCCGGCACCTCCCTGCCCGACTACTGGCGGGAGGCGGAGCGGTGCATCAAGAAGTGCCGGGACGCGGGCCTTAAGATGTGCGGCACCGTGTCCACCATCTGGGGCAGCCCCATCGGCGGCGCCACGGAGCTGAAGGACGCCGTTGAGTTCACCAAGCGCTGGCTGGAGATCGGCGCCCACGACATCGAGCACGCCGACCACGATGGCAGCGCCTCGGCACCGGATGTCTATCGCTATTTCTCCATGATTTTAGACGAGATCCCGGACACCCGGCTGCACATCGCCCATTTTCACGAGACCAAGCGCGTGGCGTCGGCCTCGGTGCTGGCCGCGCTTCAGGCGGGCATCTGCCATTTCGAGGCGACCCTGGGCGGCCTGGGGGGCCAGCCGGCCAATTTCCTCGACGATTCTCCGGTGAAGGGCACCGGCGATTACTATTACAATGATCCCCGCTATGTGGGCCTGACCTGCCTTGAGGACATGCTGGTGCAGGTGGACGAGATGGGAATCGAGCATGGCTGGGACGTGGATCGGGTGCTGTGGCTGGGCCGGCAGATGGAAAGAACCATCGGCCGCCGGCTGCGCTCCGAGGCGGCCATCAACGGCCGGACCCTCAAGGAGGGCCACCCCAGGTTCGCCCGCCCGGGCCTTCAGAAGGTCAAGGGCAAGCTGGGCGAAAAGACGGGACAGAAGCTGCCCGAAGAGTGGGGCGATAAGGCGGCTCTGCCGGAACAGTACCGGGCCTAGGCCTTCCGGGGCCAAGCCGGCCCTGAATCGGCCGGCAACCGGTCATCCACCGGATTTTTACAAGCCGGCCTCGAGCCGGTCATCCATTGGTCTTCCACCGGATTTTTACAAGCCGGCCTCGAGCCGGCCAGCAATCGGTCATCCACCGGTCATCCACCGGATTTTTAACGGGGCTTCCGCGCGGGGGCCCCGCCGGCGGACCGCGAACGACAACCCAGGCGCCGCAACCAGGAGCCAGAATCAGGAGCCAATATGGAGACAAAGGAGCCAAAACCTCATATCAACGTGGACTATTTCGAGGACCTCACCGGCGACATCTCCGGTGACAAGCCCTATTCCGTGCAGGAGATCGGCAATCGCATCCGATCCCTGCGGGAGGAAAAGGGCGTGACCCTCCAAGCTCTGGCCGAGGCCACCGGCTACGACACGGATATGCTGGCGGGCATCGAGAAGAACGAGATCCAGCCGCAGCTCGGCACGGTGATGAAGCTGTCCAAGGCGCTGGACGGCGCCTTCAGCCGGCTGATCTCCGGCGCAGGCGACAAGCCCTACGCCATCACCCGCCGGGCCGAGCGCCGGGCCGTGTCCCGCTCCACCACCCGGAAGGGGCAAAAGAAGCTTTACAGCTACAAGAGCCTTGCCCCGGAGGTGAAGGGACGGCACATGGAAGCGCTCATGGTGCGCCTGGAGGAGAACCCGGACGAGGAGGTCTCCCAGCACGACGGCGAGGAGTTCATCTTCGTGCTGGACGGCGTGGCCATATTGAAGATCGGAGACGACCGGTTCGAGCTTTCCCCGGGGGACAGCGCCTATTACCTGTCCAGCACGCCGCACCTGATCGCGGCCAGGGAGAAGACGGCCACCATTCTGGCGGTGCTGTACGAAAGTTAAAACCCGCCGAAACGGGGGCATCGGCGACACCCCCGATGAAGCCGCGGACGCGGCGGCGCCCGACGCCCCCCGGGCCCTGCGCGCCGCGGTGGAGGGGGTGCGTGCCGGTTTAAAGGCCACCGGATGCAGCGCCCATGTGGCGGCATGGCGGAATCTGGAGATTCGGATGGCCGCCTCCGCCGGCCAGGTGGAGGACCCGGTGTTTTACGGCGGGCTGCTGCTGGAAAAGGAGGGGCTGGTGGCCCCGGCCCACCGGATAATCCGCCTGGCGCCGCCCCTGGGCCGGCCCCTGTGCGTGTTCGAATACCCGGCCCGGCTGGACCCGGAGCTGGTGGCGCTCTTTTCGGTCTTCGCGCCGGAGGGGCGCTTTCAATCCGCGGCCGGCATCCGCTCCGCCCGACAGGCGGTGGTGAAAGCCGCCATGGAGCTGTCCGAGGCCCTTGAGCGGGACCGGGCCGCCACGGCCGGCCGGCCGGCCGTGGTGGACGCGCTGATGCTGGCCATGGGCCGGGCGGACCTGTATCTGTACGGCCATTCCCGCAACGTGGCCCGTTTTGCCCGGCGCGTGGCCATGGCCATGGGGCTGCCGGAAGCGGCCGTCCGTGACGTTTATCACGGCGCGCTGCTCCACGACATCGGCAAGCTGGGGCTGCGGCCGGAGATCATGGAGCGCCAGGGCATGCTGACACTGGAGGAATTCGCCGTGTTCCGGCGCCATCCCCTGTTGGGCGCCCACCTGCTGGCGTGCTTTACATGCTTTGGCGAGGCGATCTCCATTGTGCGGGATCATCACGAGCGGCTGGACGGCGGCGGCTATCCTGCGCGAAAGCGGCGCGGGGCCATCGGCCTGGGGGCCCGCATCGTGGCCGCCTGTGACGCCTTCGACGCCATGATTTCCCGCAGAAGCAACACAACGGCCATCGCCGTCTCCGAGGCCCTGTCCCGGTTGCGTACCGAATGCCGGCATGACCCCGACGCGCGGATGGATCCGCGTGTGGTCACGGCCTTCATGGCCGCCTTCGAGGCCGCGCCGTCGGTCTTTGCGCCCTTTACAAGACAATCGGCCGAGGCGGATCTTGCGGCCTTCGAGGCCCGGCGCTTTTCCGGCGCGCCGTCGCCCGAGGCATCGCCGCCCGAAGCGTTGATTCCCGAAGCGGCGCCGCGGCGCGCATCCGCCGCTGGTGCCGCCGGCGAGCCATCCGGCGGGGATCCATCCGCGGGAGAACCATCCGGGCGGGAGCTATCCTGTCGGGAACCGGACGGCGGCGAGGTTGCGGTGGCCGAGATGATGGGCCGCATCCGCCGCCATTTCGGAATGTTGTGCCATCAACAGGTGATCAACGCCTTTCTGGGGGGCCTGCGCCGCCACCCCGATTTTTATCGCGCCATTCCCCTCGTGGCCCCGGAGCAGGTAGCGCCGTCGGCAGACGGCATCCTGATCCGCGCCCGGGAGCGCATGATGGCCCGGCGGCGGGGGGACGCCTTTCCGCCGATGGGCATTCTGCCGACATGACATCCCCCGCCGCCAGGGCGGGATCATTTTTTTTGAAAGGAGTGGAAAATGGGCAAACTGCTGTGGACCCCTTCCCCTGAAAAGATCCGCGCCACCAACATGTACCGGTTCATGAACCGGATCAATGACAAGTTCGGTCTGACGCTGAAGGATTATCCGGACATGTACGAGTGGTCCGTTGCCAACATCCCGGAATTCTGGGCCGAGATGTGGGATTTCGCAGGCATTCGCGCCGGCGCCCCCTACACCGAGGTTATCGACGACGTGACAAAGATGCCGGGGGCCAAATGGTTTTCCGGCGCCCGGCTCAACTTCGCCGAAAACCTGCTGCGCTACCGGGAC
>JAABTE010000057.1 GCA_011390035.1 Desulfobacteraceae bacterium
CTCCATGGTGCGGCTGGCCACCTGCCGGGCGCGGGCGCCGCCGGTGACGATGATGTCGGCAACCAGCTCCGGCCGCGACTCGTAATGGGCCCGGCGCTCCCGCATGGGTTCGAGGGCCGCGATCAGGTGTTCGGCCATCTTCTTTTTACAATCCACGCAGCCGACGCCGGCGACGCGGCACTCCCGGTCCATCTCCCGAACCAGCTCGGGCGGGGAATAGATCCGGTGGAAATCAAAGACGTTGCACACATCAGGGTCCCCCGGATCGGCACGCCGGGCCCGGTTCGGGTCCGTGATCATCTGGGAGACCTTTTTCCGGATGTCGTCCGGCGCCTCGCCCAGGAAGATGGCGTTGTTGTAGCTCTTGCTCATCTTGCGCCGGTCCAGCCCCAGGATCTTGGGCGTTTGGGTCAAAATCGCCTCCGGCTCGGGAAAGACGTTGCCGTACAGAAAATTGAACCGGCGGGCGATCTCCCTTGTTATCTCCACATGGGGAACCTGGTCCACCCCCACGGGCACGCCGTCTGCCTTGTACATGATGATGTCCGCGGCCTGCAGCACCGGGTATCCGAGGAAGCCGAAGGTGGAAAGGTCCTTGTTTTCCATCTGGACGATCTGGTCCTTATAGGTCGGGTTCCGCTCCAGCCAGGGCACCGGCGTGATCATGGACAGGATCAAAAACAGCTCCGCGTGTTCCTTTACATGGGACTGGACAAACAGCACGCACTTTTCCGGCGACAGGCCCGCGGAGAGCCAGTCGATCATCATGGCCCGGGCGTAGTCGCCCACCCGGCCCGTGTCCTCGTAGTCGCTGGTCAGGGCGTGCCAGTCGGCGATGAAGAAAAAACACTCGTATTCATCCTGCATGCCCACCCAGTTGGCCAGGGCGCCGTGGTAATTTCCCAGGTGAAGCGGGCCGGTGGGCCGCATCCCGCTCAAAATCCGCTTTTTCTCAGCCATTCGTATATCCTCTCCTTGCCTTTCCGGGCCTCATCTTCCCAGAAAAAACATCACAAACGGGTTGACGAACAAGGCGAAGATCTTACCAACTACGTCCGTGACAAGCAAGAAAATTATAATCAGCATGCCGAAGGGCTCGATGCGCATGTACTGGTTGCGCATCTCCGGCGGCAGGAGCATGGCCACGATGCGGCTGCCGTCCAGGGGCGGGATGGGGATCAGGTTGAAGATCATCAGCACCGCGTTGATCACCACGCAGTAGGTCAGAAAGTCGATCAGGACAAAAAGCGGCTGGGCGATGAAGGTGCCAGCCCATATGCCGATGGACGCCTTGAGGGCCTGAAACAGCAGGCCGGCGGCCGTGGCAAAGAGCAGGTTGGCCACCACCCCGGCGGCCCCCACCAGGATGGTGCCCTTTTTCGGGTCCCGCAGGTTGTGGAAGTTGACCGGCACGGGCCGGGCGTAGCCGAACAGGAAGGGGGCGCCGAGAACGAACAGCATCAGCGGCAAAACCACCGAGCCCATGGGGTCCAGGTGGCGAAGGGGGTTCAGGGTGAGGCGGCCGGCGGCCCGGGCGGTGGGATCTCCCATTCGCCACGCCACCCAGCCGTGGGCCACCTCGTGCAGGGTGACGGCCATCATCAGGGCCGTGATGGACAGCAGGAACCGGTAAATCGAAAAATGGAGCATCGCTTGTCGCCTTTCGTTGAGGTCATAAAGGATGCTCCATACCGGATTTCATCCCAAAAAGCAATTTCCGGATGCGATTTTTCCGCACTCCGCGGTCGATTTCCGGGGCGTCGTCAGGCCGTGGCGTATTGCATGGCCGGCCCCATGGCGGCGGCGGGATGGGGCTGCCAGTTGGCGAACTTGATCCGGGCGTCCAGCACCACGCACCGCTCGGGCCCGCAGACGATGGGATTGAGAAACATCCCCTCCAGCCGGTCGCCCATCCCCACGCACAGTCGGGAAAGGGTGATCAGCAGGCGGCTCAACTCCTTTACTTCGAAGGGCTGAATGCCCCGGGTCTCGTTGAACATGGAGTAGATGCCCAGATCCTTCATCATGGCCGTCACCGACCACTCCTCGATGGGCGGAAACCGGTAGGTGACGTTCCTCTGACGCTCGGGCGCGGGCCGAACCCGTTCCAGGAAGATGGCCGGGCCGTAGCGGTAGTCGATCTTGGTCACGCCCACGTTCAGCTCCAGGCCGGTGTGGCGCTCCTCCACCATCACGCCGGCGGCCCCCTTCACCCGGGAAAAGCGCTGAAACACCTCCAGCAGCGTTGCGGCATCGGGAACGCATGGCTCCACGCCGGAGCAGTCGGATTTACAATATATTTGGGGGGAGACGACCTTGGCCACCACGGGGTAGCCGATCTCTGCGGCGAACCGCAGCGCCGTCTCCGGGCTCTCGGTCCAGACGAACCGGGGAACGTCCAACCCGGCCATGCGGAACATCCGCTTGGCCTGGGGCTCCAACACCCTGCCCCCAGGACGGGACATCTCCATTAACTCCTTCAAGGCGTCAGACTCCATACGCTGCCTCCTGCCATATTCAGTTGAACAAAAATAGGATTGTAATGTTTTCAAGGGAAAAAACATCTTCCCGCCTTTAAAAAGCATCTATTAGGTCCCATGAATAGCAGAGCCGGGCATTGGAGAAAATACGGTTAAACCCGTATTTTGCATTAGGGCAACTTAAGCCGGAAGGAGTCTGATTAAGCTACAATTTCAATTTTTTGAACAGATACGGCCCCGCCATCAGGGCCCAGGCGGCCAAAAGAAAAAGCATCTGGAGGCGAATCCAGTCCGGCAGGCTCGCCAGCCGGAAGGACAGGGGCAGGACGAGTGCCGGCGGGACCAGGGCGACAACCAGCCGGAAGAGCCGGGCGGGCCGGTGGGGCGGATTTTCAAATCCGATAAGCCGCCGCTCCGCCCCCGTGAGCAGGCAGGCGGCGCACAGCCCCGCTCCGGCCAGCAGGCTCTCCGCCGAAGGCTGCCACGCGGCCAGCCCCGCGCCCATCAGCGACCAGAAGAAGCGCGCGTCCCATCCCCCAAGAAACCCGGACCTGCGGCGGTCCAGGGCCAGCAGCAGGCGCAAAAACAGCAGCCCCAGCGCCCCCATGGCCCACCCGGCCGCCACATCCGCCGGATAATGGGCCCCCATATACAGGCGGGAAACGCCCACCGCCCCTGCCCCGGCCACCGCCAGCGCGGCGGTGGCCGGCCCGAAGCGGACCAGGGCCGGATACCCCGCCAGCATGATCGCGGACTGTGCGTGGGCGCTGGGAAAGCCCCGGGTCAGGGGCCGGGGGCCCACCAGCATCACCTCCTCTTCCATCTCGAAGGGCCGGCCCGCCTGGGTCAGGTCCTTGATGATGACACCGCCCTGCATGAAGACCAGAAACACGATCATCAGATGCCATCCCCGCCGCCGGTCTTCCAGCCAGTAATATAAAGTCAGGATCACCATGGCCGCCGGAACGCTCCCGAGGGCCGATATCGTCAGCATCAGCGCGTCCATCCAGGGGCCGCGCATGGACTGAAGCCATAAAATGGTTTGCATGTCCGATCTCCTTGTCGAATTTATGATAAGAAGGGAGTTGTCCCTGCATCGGAAGTCATCCCTTCTTATCACAAATTCCTGTAGCTCAACAATGAACAAGTATCCCCGCTCCGCTGAAAAACGCCGGTCAATATGGGGTTTGCCCGGTTCATGGATAAGGGATTAACCGTATTCCCGCAGAGGATGACAACCGGCTACCATATAGGCAAAAGGAGTGATCCTGATGGGCGCGAGGATCGATCCGAAACAGGAAAATCCGGAATACGACCCGTCAGAACCGGTCAACCGGGGCTACGAGGTCCGGCTTCACGATTTCCATGGCCGGCCCTACTATTGGTGATACTTTAGTAAAAGGAGGTGTTTTCATGAGAAAAGCAGCCGTTGCCGGTACATTTTACAACAAGGATCCAATCGCTCTTAAAAAACAGGTTCAAGGATACCTGGACCAGGCGGCGCCGGAGGGGCCCGAGGGCGAGATCATCGGGCTGGTCAGCCCCCACGCGGGATATGCCTTTTCGGGCCAGGCCGCCGCCCACGGATACAGGCTGCTGGACCCCGAGCGGGTCCGCAGAGCCATCGTGCTGGCGCCGTCCCACAGCTTCGGATTCCGGGGCGCCTCTGTCTTTGCGGAAGAGGGCTACGAAACGCCCCTGGGCGCCATTCCCATCGATCAACTGGCCGCTGCGACGCTGGTGAGCCGGCCATTTTTCAACACCATCCCCGAGGTCCATGTCCGGGAGCATTCCCTGGAGGTCCAGTTGCCCTTTCTCCAGGCACGCTTGCCCCAGGGGTTTTACCTGCTGCCCGTGGTGATCGGCCAACTGGAGATGGGCGACCATGAGCAGATAGCCGCGGGGCTTCGGGAGATAATCGAGCCCGGCGATGTTGTGATCGCCAGCTCCGATTTCACCCACCAGGGCCACCGCTTCGGCTTCGTGCCCTACGCCGAAAACGTGAGGGAGAACATCCAGCGGCTGGACATGGGGGCCGTGGAAACGGTGCTGACTAAAAATTCGGCGGCATTCCTCGGATATGTGCGGCAAACGGGCGCCACCATCTGCGGCGCCCATCCCATCGGCATCCTGATGGCCCTGCTGCCGGACAACGCCGTGGGCCGGCTGCTGACCTATTATACCTCCGCGGATGTGACCGGAGACGACATGGACACCGTCAGCTACGCCGCCATCGCCTTCGCCGCCCCCAGCGGATGGCGGGGATGACCGCCGATCGCGCCCTTGAGCGCATTCTGCTGGCGGATGACAATCCGATGATCCGGCACCTGCTGGAAGCGGTTCTGACGCAGATCGGATACGACGTGGTCACCGCCGAAAACGGCCAGGAGGCCGTGGCCATCTTCATGGACAATCCGGCCGCGTTCCGGATCATCTTCATGGACCTGCGGATGCCCCGTGTCGATGGCCTTCAGGCCAGCCGCATGATCCGTGAAAAGGGCCACATCGGCGTGCCCATCGTGGCCCTGACCGGAGACGGCGGCGACAGCGAGGCGGCAGCGATGCAAAACGCCGGCATCACCGACTGCCTGCAAAAGCCGGTCACGGCCCGGGCCATCAGCGCTCTTCTGGATAAATGGCCTCCCGCCAGAAACGGGCCAGGGCGGCCGCCAGCGACCTAGCTCCTGAAACTCGCTCCGGCCGCCACCCGCGGGGAAAGTGGCGCTGATACCGGTCTCGTCCGAACCGACGGTCCACCAGCAGCGCCACGCCCCGATCCGTTTCGGATCGAATCACCCGGCCCGCCGCCTGCAATACCCGATGTATGCCCGGACAGGCATAGGCGTAGGCGAGGCCGTCGTCCAGGGTTTCATCGAAAAACGCTCGAATCCGCTCCCGCTCCGGCGTGACGGCCGGCCAACCCGCGCCGATCACCGCCACGCCGGACAAACGCTCTCCGGCAAGATCGATCCCCTCTCCGAAAATCCCGCCCATCACCGCGAACCCCAGCACCGATTCCGAGCCGCCCTCGACGAAATGAGACAGAAACGCTTCCCGCTCCGCCTCGTTCATCCGGGGCCGCTGGGCCACCACGCGCACATGGGAGCAAAGGCCCGCGAACCGCTCCCGCACCATCTCCAGGTATTCGTGGGATGGGAAAAAGGCCAGGTAGTTGCCGGTTCTTGACAGGGCAAGGGCCAGAAGCATGGCCGCCACGTCCGGGGCGGATTCCCGGCGCCGGCGATGGGTGACATCGATCCGGTCCGCCACAAAGACCCCAAAATGCTCCGGGGGAAAAGGCGACGGCGAAGCCAGCCGATCCGTCTCCGGCCCCAGGCCGAACAGTGTCTGGAAATACTCGAAAGGCTCCAGGGTGGCGGAAAAAAATACGGCCGCCCGAAAGGACCCCAGGGCGGCGGAGATTTCGCCGGAAGGATCAACGCAAAAGAGCCTGGCCCGGACATCCCCCTGGGCGTTGCGCTCCATGCCCCCCGCAATGGCGGGCTCGGAAGACGCGGCGTTGCGCCGCTCAAGAAGCCGCAGAAAGTGGATGGCCTCGAAGCCGCATTCCAGAAGATCCCGCCCCGGGGAACCCGGCGGGGCCGCTCCGTCGGACAGATGATCCCGAACCGCATCCACAAACGCCCGCAACACCACTTGAAAATCCGAAAACGCCTCTTCCGGACCGGCCCCGCCCGCGGCCATCATGGACGGTGCCGTCATGAAATCGATGACCGCCGAAAGCGCGTCCGCCATGGGGCCGCCCGTCAAGGGCTGGCGCGCCAGCAGCGCTTGAAAATCGGCCACGGAAAGCGCCGCGGAAAACATCTCGCGTGCCCGATCAGCCAGTTGATGGGCCTCGTCCACCAGCAGCGCCGCCGGCGTTCCGTCCTCCAGCGGGTGCCGCATCCGCGCCCGGGGATCGAAGACATGGTTGTAATCGCAGATGATGCAATCCACCCACGGCGCCAGAGCCAGGGCAAAAGCATGAGGGCAGATCCGATGCCGCCGGGCCACCTTTCGGATGGCGCCCGGCGCGAAGGCGTCCATGGCGGCGAACCCATCGGCCATCGCCGGCCCCAGCCGCTCATAAAATCCGGCCGCCCAGGGGCAGGACTCCGGGGAACAGTCGGCATCCGGCGCGAAACAGAGCTGCTCACGAGCCGCCATGGCAAGGCTTTTGATCCGAACGCCCCCCGCCACCTTGCCGGTGTTTCGGGCGGTGGCGTAAACGATGCGGTCGATCCCACCCTCCCCCAGCGCCCGGACGGCCGGATAGAGGACGCCGGCCGTCTTTCCGATGCCGGTTGGCGCGGCCAGCAGCAGGGTTCCCTCCCCCCGGATGGCGCACGCCACGGCATCGGCCATCTCCCGCTGGCCCGGCCGATACCCGGAAAAAGGAAAAGAAGCCGAGGCGATGGCGGCGTTTCGGCGCTCGCGCCAGTCCGCCACCGCGAGGAGCCATTGGAGGTATCGCTGGATGAGCGCGTCATGCCACGCCCGCAGGTCTTCAAACAAAAAATGGCGCCGGAAGCGCCGCGTCTCATGGGATGGCAGGTGGCAGTAGGTCAGGGCCGCGTCGATGCGGGAAAGCCCCCGCCCCTCGGCCACCATGAAGGCATAGACCCGCGCCTGGGCCCAGTGCGGGTTTTCGCCGGCATCCGGACCATCTCCTAATGCCGAAAGGGGCTGGAGGGTGGTCTTGATCTCTTCCACCACCACGCCCTGGCCGGATACGCCCAGGCCGTCCAGACGCCCGCCAACGGTAAGAATGAGGCGGTCCGTCTCCACGGTTCTGGAGACGGGGACCTCCGCCTGGCACCAGGGCGGCCAGGACTGCTGGATGCGGCGGTGGGCGGCAATGGCGTCGTATGTTGATGGGGCGGGGCGCCGGGCATGGGTCAGATCACCCTCGGCAAGAGTTGCAGCCACCAGGTCCCGGACGGCGACGCGGAATCGGGGGCGGCCCAAAGGGCTTTCGATGTTGGTTTGGCGATTCATGGAAGGAAGGATAGCGCATTTGGCTGATTTTTCAAACCAATCTTGAAAAACTACAAGGATCTCGCACGCTTGCCGGAAACGGAAGATGCGGGATAGATGACAGGTCCGAGCCGCCGAGCCGCCGGGCCGCCGGTGGCCGGGCGGCCTGGTGGCCGGGATTCAGACCGTCAGCATGCCGTCAGCATGCGCTGGACTTGCGGTGATTGGAAAAGGCGTGGACCAGCGCCTTGGCGACCTCGGCCACCACGATGGAATAGTTGGTCACCTGATCGGCGGTCTGGCTGACGGAAACGGCCGTCTTGGCCATGTTGGCGCCGATCACGTCAATGGCCGCCTCGGCCTGAACCAGGCTGTTTCTGGCCCCGATGCTGGCGTCATTGACGTTCTCTGCGATGGTCGGCATCAGGGCCAGAGCCTTGATGATGTCCTGGCGGTTGGCCTCCGCGATAATGTTCAGGTTTCCCATCAGCCGGTTGAAATTGCGCAACGCGATGATCAGGTAGGCACCGGCGGCGATCATCACGATTAACAGCAGAAACAGGGCCACTTGATAAAATGAGATGGTAACAGTCATGGCCACCTACTTTCGGCTGGACTTTCCGCCGGCGGTCTTCTTTTCGCTCTCGGCGATGCTCTTGAGGGCCTCCTGGCACTGGGCCTTGGCCTCCCGCACCCGGTCGACCCGGGCCTGGGTGTTTTCCACCATATAAATCTTGGCCGCCTCAATGCGCTCACGGGCGTCCTCGATGTTTTCGCGGAGTTGATCAATGGCCTCGCTTGTCCGCTCGGCAATGTCATGCCGGGTCTCCCGGCCGGCCTTGGGGGCAAAAAGGATGCCCAGAGCCGCGCCCATGGCGGTGCCCACGGTGGCCCCGATTACTATGTTGCGGGCGTTTTCGGCCCGCTGCTTTTTTCTGGCTTTTTCGGTCATGGAATTGAAAAACATGGAGTACCTCCTGTTGCCTTTTTAAGATGCTATGCGCGCGCCGACTTTGGGGTTTTCTGTTAAGGTGAGCAGAATGCAAAATGCTCCCCCCTCCAAGTCAGGCTCGCCGGTTCTGATTCAAGAATAGAACGCATCGGTGGCCGGCGATATGGGGGAAATTCCCCATTTCAGGAGGATGACCGACCCATTTTCAGTGGGTTTTCAGGCTTGGCTGGGGGTATCCTGGGCAGACACATAATGTTCCGTTTCACCGTTTTGCCGGGGCTGAAAGGCCGTGATCAGGCGCTTTGCATAGATAGGCACAGTGATGGCGACCTTATCGTCCACGTTTTCCACCACGCCATGGGCGTACAGATACGCGATGTCCGGATCATCCACCGTAAAGGGAATGGGCGCGTCGCCAAACAGAAGTTGAAGCATGAAATCTTTCTTTTCCCGGGCCTTTTGCACGATGTTCAGCACGTTCTTATCGAACTTCCGCGTCAGATAGTGCTTCAGGGTCTGATAGAAATCGGCCATCCCCACCGGGCGGCGCCGGTCCGTGGCCACCTCCTCGGTCAGATGCCGGCACAGGCCGCAGACCAGCCCCGGCTGACCCTGTGTGTTAGCGTAGATGTTCCGAACCACCTCCTCTTCAAAAGGCTGCCCCGATGCCGTTTCGTACTGCCCGATCAGGTCCCTCACCTCCTCTGGCATAAAATAAGGAAGCACCAGCTCATCGGCGATGTTGAAAGGCGAGGCGCTGGAAACCACCAGTTCGGCCACCGTGCTTACGCCTACCAGAAGGAGCGAATGCAGGCAATTATCCTCCTTCTGGTGGTAGAGTTTTCTGAAGGTGTGCATCAGATCGCTTGTCACGGCGCCCGGCACGCCCTCGAACTCGTCGATAATCAGCACCAGCGGGGGAATGACCGAGCGTATGTCCTCGAAAAACATTCCCAGCTCCACGGGATTGGTAATGGGAAGATCCAGACAGGTACCGAGCGCTTGTATTCGACGCTTCAACTGGCGGGAAAAATCGAGATAGAACATCTGGCTGGTGGCGCTTTTCAGGTTTTCAAAGCTGACCCAGACGGGCGTTAAGCTCTCGCCCTCCAAGCGCTTTATGAGCTGCTGGAAATAGGTCGTCTTGCCCGACTGCCTCGGGGCGAAGATGGTGAAAAACCGCCCCTGCTCCACCTTGCGCCGCCCTTTTTCGATCAGCGGCTCCCGAAGGACGGTGTAATGCAGGGCCGGGTCGCAGGGGCCGGAGGTGTTGAAATAGCGCTGCATGCTTTCATCGGATGCCATTGTCCGCTCCTTGAAGGGGTATCGCCATATGCCTGATTAGGTTTTTAGCATGTTCGGAGCGCCGGTTCAAGGGAGGGGGAAAATAAGGGGAGGTCATATTGGCCTCCCCTTTTATTTTTTGGGTTGAACATCTCCCGGAGGTCGGCCATAATGGGGGGACGTTTTCGATGAAGAACCGGCCGAAACGAATAAAGGGCCGACTGAAACGAACAAGCGCATGGAGGATGGGCGATTGAAAAGAAGAGATGATGCAAGCACACAATGAGCCGCCGGCGGGCGGAGCGGGCGTGAACCGTCATACGACGCCGAACCCTCAAATGGACCGCCGGGAATGGCTCAAGCGCCTGCTCGGGGCGGCCGGCGTCATAGGGGCTCTGGGAGCCGCCGGCATCCTTTTTTATGACGGCGACGGCCCGCCGCCCCCCGGCGCGGGCCCGCCGGCCCTGACGCCGCCCGATTTTCTGGACCCGGACCAGAAGGGAAAAATGGCCGTGGCCCACGGGCCGGACCGGAAAAAGAGCCTGTCGGCGGCCCTTGCCGCTATAGGAGGCATGAGCGCATTCGTGCGGCCTGGAGACCGGGTGGTACTCAAGGTCAACGCGGCCTTTGCCTCGCCGCCGGCCATTTCCGCCACCACGCATCCGGATCTGGTGGCCGAAGCGGCCCGGCAGTGTTTCGCCGCCGGGGCGGAATCGGTGGTCGTGACGGATAATCCCATCAATGATCCGGCGGCCTGTTTCGAGCTGACAGGCATCGCCCGGGCCGCAAGGGAAGCCGGCGCGAAGGTGGCCCTTCCCCGGCCGGAAAGCTTTTCCGCCGTCACTGTGCCCGGCAGCCGGCTGATCCGGAAATGGCCCATGCTGCATGAGCCGCTGAGGGGGGCGAACCGGCTCATCGGCCTTGCGCCCGTAAAGGATCATCACCGATCCGGAGCCTCCATGAGCATCAAGAACTGGTATGGCCTTCTGGGCGGCCGGCGCAACGTGTTCCACCAGGACATCCACGTCATCATCGCCGAGCTGGCCCTGATGGCCCGACCCACCCTGGTGATCCTGGACGGCACCGTCACCATGCTGCGAAACGGCCCCACCGGCGGCTCCCTGTCGGACCTGAAGCAGACGCACACGATGATCGTTTCCACCGATCCGGTGGCCGCCGACGCTTTGGGCGCCACCCTGCTGGAAAAAACGGCGGCGGACCTGCCCCACCTTTCCATGGCCGAGGCGGCGGGGGCGGGCACGACAGACTATAGATCCCTCAACCCCAAAATCATCACCGGCGCCTGACCCGCGTCAACACGCATCAAGAAATCGAATAATCGAATAATCGAGAAGTCTAAAAATCGAGAAGCCTAAAAATCGAGAAACAGGCCGCAAATCCCATGGATATACGAACCGCCCGACGCATCAGCCAAGTCTTTTTCCTGGCCCTTTTTCTCTGGTTCTGCCTCGTCATGACCGTGGGGGCGGCCTTTCATCAACTGCGGGGATGGCCCGTCAACTGGTTCCTGCAGCTCGACCCGCTGGCGGCGCTGGGAACGCTGCTGACCACCGGGACTGTGTAC
>JAABTE010000058.1 GCA_011390035.1 Desulfobacteraceae bacterium
TCCTGAAGGACTTTTGCGCTTGTAGACTCATGCGTCATGCCAAACATCTATGCCGCCTCGCGATGCCGCGAATGATAAAGGATTTATGTCTTACTACATGGCGGGAAGGGATTTGTCAAATTTTAAGTGGGATTTTTTTCAACACCCCCATCACCCCCGCCATGTCCTCCGGCATCGGCGACTCGAACGTCATCCGCCGCCCATCCGCCGGATGCGCGATGGAAAGCCGCCACGCATGGAGCATCTGGCGGTGAACGCCCTTGACATGGTCGGCCACGGCCTTTGAAAAATACTGGGCGGGATTGCGGCGGCAATAGAGCGGATCGCCGATGATCGGGTGGCCCATGGCGGCGCAGTGGACCCGGATCTGGTGGGTGCGGCCTGTGTGGAGGGTCAGTTCGAGCAGGGCGGCGCCATTGTATCGCTGCCGAACCTGCCAGTGGGTGTGCGCCTCGCGGCCGCGCGCCGGGCCGGCGGCCATGCGCTTGCGATCCACGGGGTGGCGGCCCACGGCGAGATCGATGTCGCCTGAATCGGCGGCGGGAACGCCATAGACGAGGGCCAGGTAGCGCTTATCGACCGCACGGTTCTTGAATTGTTCGGAAAGGGAGAGGTGGGCAGCGTCGTTTTTGGCCACAACGAGGGTGCCGGAGGTGTCCTTGTCCAGACGGTGGACGATGCCGGGGCGGATTTCGCCGCCGATGCCGGAAAGATCGGCGCAGTGGTGCAGCAGGCCGTTGACCAGGGTGCCGCCGGCGTGGCCCGGCGCCGGGTGAACCACCACGCCGGGGGCCTTGTTGAGGACGATCAGGTGGGCGTCCTCGTGCAGGATGTCCAGCGCCATCGGCTCGGGCGCGTGCGCCGCCGGCTCGGGGGGCGGCAGGATGCCAGCGATTTCATCGCCGGCCTTCAGGCGGTATCCGGGCTTCCTGATCTCCCCGCAGACCCGGATCAGGCCACGCTTGACGAGGTCTCCGGCCAGGGAGCGTGAGATATCCGGCAACAGTTCCGCAACCGTGGCGTCAATGCGTCTGCCCGCGTGGCAAGCTTCGGCCACGAGGGTGAAGCCATTGTCCGGAGGGGGCATGGGCGATGTGGAATTTTCAGGCGGTTTCGAAAAGGGCTTCGAGTTCGGTCAGAATCGTCACATCATCCTGGTTGCTGGCGGTGGACAGCTCGCTGACGAGCAGGGCCTGGGCCGTGTCATAGAGCTTTCGCTCTCCAAAGGACAGATCCTTGTTCAGCTTCAGCATGAACAGGTCGCGGAAAACCTCGGCCACATCGAAAAGCGATCCGGTCTTGATCTTGTCCATATATTCCCGGTACCGACGGTTCCACGTCTGGTTGTCCACCGGGATATCCTTGTGGCTGCGCATGATGTCGTAGATTCTGGGAACGTCGCGCTCGCTGATGACATCCCGCAAGCCCACGGAGTTGACGTTGGCAGTGGGGATCATGATAACCATCTCGTTTTCCAGGACCTTGAGGATGTAAAAATCGTGGCTCTCCCCATTGATCACCCTGCTTTCGATGGCATCAATCCTGCCCACGCCATGGGCCGGATAAACGGCCAGATCACCGACCTTGAATATTCTGCTCGTTTCCTTGTCCAGAGGCGCTTTCCCTTGTTGGTCGTTCATTTTTTCCTACCATGGACGCATGTTGCAGAAGGATCATTGCAATTTCGTGCGTCTTTTCTAGACGAGTTGAAATACTTATATTTATCATATCCCTTTGAAATAATCAAACGAAAAAAGGGCCGGCGCGTTTGACCGCGCCGACCCTCTTTTTTTAAAACTCAGTGGCCGCGTTTATTAAAGCGGGCCGATGATGCGATTACAGCAGGAAGGGCACCATGAGCAGGGCCACGACGTTGAGAATCTTGATCATCGGGTTGATGGCCGGACCAGCGGTATCCTTGTAGGGGTCGCCCACGGTATCGCCGGTGACGGCGGCCTTGTGGGCCTCGGAGCCCTTGCCGCCCAGGTGTCCTTCCTCGATGTACTTCTTGGCGTTGTCCCACGCCGCGCCGCCGGTGGTCATTGAGATGGCCACGAACAGACCGGTGACGATGGAGCCAATGAGCATGCCGCCCAGGGCCACCTTGCCAAGGAGCAGGCCGATGACGACCGGCGCGATGACGGGCAGAAGAGCCGGAATCATCATCTCCTTGAGGGCGAACTTGGTGACGATGTCAACACAGGCGGCGTAATCGGGCTTGGCGGTGCCTTCCATGATCCCCGGGATCTCCCGGAACTGACGGCGAACCTCGTCCACCACGGCGCCGCCGGCGTTGCCGACCGCCTTCATTGCGATGGAGGCGAACAGGTAGGGCAGCAGGCCGCCGATGAACAGGCCCACGATCACGTTCACGTCGCCCAGGTCAAACCGGATGGCCTGCTCGGCGCCGTGGAGGGTGAACTCCTGCACATAGGAGGCGAACAGCACCAGGGCGGCCAGACCGGCGGAGCCGATGGCGTAACCCTTGGTGACGGCCTTGATGGTGTTGCCCACCGCGTCCAGAGGATCGGTGACGGCGCGGACGGACTCATCCATATTGGCCATTTCGGCAATGCCGCCGGCGTTGTCGGTGATGGGGCCGTAAGCGTCGATGGCGATGACCATGCCGGTCATGGAGAGCATGGACATGGCGGCCATGGCGATACCATACAGGCCGGCGAACTTGTGGGCCAGCAGGATGGAGATGCAGATGGCGATAACCGGCGCCGCGGTGGCCTGCATGGAGACGGCCAGACCGGAGATGATGTTGGTGCCGTGACCGGTGGTGGATGCCTCGGCGATGTCCTTCACCGGCCGGTAGATACCGGTGTAGTACTCGGTGATGATGACGATGACGACCGTCAGCACCAGGCCCACAAGGGTGGAGTAGTACAGGTTCAGCGGATCGATGCCCTCAAGGCCCGTCATGGCGGCCATGGTGAGGTAGTAAAAGGCGATGGCGGCGATGAT
Source organism: Desulfobacteraceae bacterium (assembly GCA_011390035.1). Classification (GTDB taxonomy): domain Bacteria; phylum Desulfobacterota; class Desulfobacteria; order Desulfobacterales; family JAABSP01; genus JAABTE01. Next base: position 2,971 of record JAABTE010000058.1, read on the forward strand.
GCAGGCGCCGAACATGCCCTTGTACAGGGCGCCCATGATGTACTCGCTCTTGCCGCTCAGGCGGACAAAGAAAGTGGCGATGATGGATGCCAGGATGGAGACGGCGCCGAGAACCAGCGGGAACTCCGTGGCGATGAGAACATTGGGGAACAGAAGGTTGCCCAGCAGCATGGCGGCCACGGCCGTCACGGCGTAGGTCTCGAACAGGTCCGCTGCCATGCCGGCGCAGTCACCCACGTTGTCACCGACGTTGTCGGCGATGGTGGCGGGGTTTCTCGGGTCATCCTCGGGGATGCCGGCTTCAACCTTGCCCACAAGGTCCGCGCCCACGTCGGCGCCCTTGGTGAAGATGCCGCCGCCCAGACGAGCGAAGATGGAGATCAGCGAGCCGCCGAAGCCAAGAGCCACCAGGGCGATCACGCTCTCGCGGACGCCCATGCCGAGCTGGGTGGTAAGCACATAGTAGTAGCCGGCCACGGCGGTAAGACCGAGGCCTGCGACCATCATGCCGGTAACGGTGCCGCCCTTGAAGGCCATGTTGAGACCGGCGGCCAGGCCCTTGCGGGAGGCCTCCGCGGTCCGCACATTGGCGATAACCGACACCCGCATGCCGATGTAGCCGGCCAGGTAGGAGGCGGCGGCGCCGACAAAGAAGCCGATGGCGGGGTAGATGCCCATGGCCCAGATGATGATGGCAAAGATGACGGCGCCGGTGATGGCGACGCTCTTAAGCTGCCGGTTCAGGTACGCGATGGCGCCTTCCCGGATGGCGCCGGAAATCTCCTGCATCCGCTCGTTGCCGGCCGGAGCGCTTTTTACCATCTCGGCGATCAGGACCGCGAAGATAACGCCGATAATACCCACCATGGTGCTGTAAAGGGGTATGTTTGCCAAAAATGTTTCCATGCTCTTCCCTCCGTTGGTTAACTTGCTGATTCTTTCCGATTGAACAGATTCATACTCTCCCTTGCCCCCTGGCAAAGGATGCTCACCACCGCGTCCAGGGACCGCTCGATCATTCGCTCCAGAAGGGTCAATTCATCCGGGGTGAACCTTCCCAGAACATGGCCTGTCGGCTCGCGATCGGCCCCGGGTCGGCCGATGCCCATGCGCAGGCGGTAAAAGTCCCCGCCCCCGAAGGCATCCATCAGAGATCTGATCCCCTTGTGTCCGCCATCGCCTCCTTTCTCCTTGATTTTTATTCGTCCAAAGTCCAGATCCATGTCGTCGTGAACAACGAGCAGGGACCCGCTCGAAATTCTATAATAGTCCGCGATGCGCCGCACCGGCGGACCGCTTCGATTCATGTAATCCAAGGGCTTGACCAGCACCGCCCCGGCGGATTTGACCCTGCCCCTGCCGTATTCTGCGTTAAAGCGCCCCTTTTCGCTAAGGGCGATGCGGAACCGGTCCGCCAGGCGATCAATCAGCAGGAAGCCCATGTTATGGCGGGTGGCGGCGTATTCGGCGCCGGGGTTGCCCAGGCCCGCCACCAGCCAGGGGCCGCCGTCATGCCCCATAAGGCCGCCCCGCCCTTTCCGGACCCGGCGCCCGCCGGGGGACCATCCCGATCCGTGGGGCCATCCCCATCCGGAAGGCTATTCCAATCCGGGTGGCTATTCCAATCCGAGGGTTTATCCCGATCCGGTCTGTTGTCCGGGCCGGGGCCGCTGTCCGGATCAGGCCGATTCCTTCGGGGCCTCGCCCGTTCCCTCTGGGGCCTCGCCCGCCTCGAGTTCTTCCTCGACCTCGGCCTCCCCTTCCGTCTCTTCCCGAGTCGGGGCCGCAATGGTCAGAACGGTGAAATTGACGTCATGGGGCACTTCCACGCCCTCGGGCAGCGGGATGTCTTCCACATGAACCGAATCGCCGACGCCCAGATCCGTGATATCCACGGTGATCGATTCGGGGATTCTGCCGGGCAGGCAGTAAACCTCCAGCTCCCGCCGGACCACCTGCAAAACGCCGCCGGCCTTCACGCCCACGGAGTCGCCCACCGCCTCAACAAACACGTGGACGGAGATCTTGCGGTCCATGGCGATCTCGTAAAAATCGACATGCACCAGATCCCGGGAGACCGGCTCGGTCTGCAGTTCCTTGATCATGGCCGACCGGGTGGTCTCGCCGCCATTTTGAATCATCAGCTTGAGGATATGCCGCTGGTTGCCCTCCCGGAGGATCTTTTGCAGGTCCAGCACGGCCACCGACAGATTCAGGGGCTCGGCCCCCGGACCATATAGAACGGCCGGCACGCGGCCCTCGCCGCGCAACACGCGGCCCGGCCCCTTGCCGGTCTTTTCCCTCACACTCGCCTTCAGTTCGATCAATTCCAAGTAAGTGCCTCCTTATATTCAAAAAAGTGTTTTATCTAAACAAACAGCGACGTGACCGAGTCGCCCCGGTGGCTCCGGATGATCGCCTCTCCCACCAGTTGGGCGATGCTCAGGGCCTTGATCTTTCCACAGGCGGCCGCCTCCGGTTTCAGGGGAATGGTGTCCGTGACCACCAGGGAGGTGAGCGCCGATTCCGATATGCGCCTTACCGCCGGCCCCGATAGCACCGGGTGAGAGCAGAAGCCGTGGACCTCTCTGGCGCCGCTCTTGATAACGGCGGCGGCCGCCTCGGTAAGGGTGCCGGCGGTGTCGATCATGTCGTCAAGGATGATGGCCACCCGGTCCCCCACTTCGCCGATGACCGCCATGGCCTTGGCCTTGTTGGGGGCGTCCCGGCGCTTGTCGATGATGGCAAGGCCCGCGTTGAGCCGCTTGGCAAAGGCCCGGGCCCGCTCCACGCCGCCGGCGTCCGGAGAGATGACAACAAGGTTGTCGGCTTCCAGGTTCTCCCGGATGTAGCGCAGCAAAACCGGCGTGGCAAAGAGGTTGTCCACCGGGATATCGAAGAAGCCCTGGATCTGGCCCGCGTGCAGGTCCATCGTGATGAGGCGGTCGGCGCCCGCGGTGGTGATCAGGTTGGCCACCACCTTGGCGCTGATGGGCACCCGGGGGACCACCTTCCTGTCCTGCCGGGCGTAGCCGAAATAGGGAATGACCGCCGTGACCCGCTTGGCAGAGGAGCGCTTGACCGCGTCGAGCATCAGCAGCAGCTCCATCAGGTTGTCGTTCACGGGCGAGCAGGTGGACTGGATCACAAAGATGTCCCGAAGGCGGACGTTCTCGTCGATCTCGATCTGGATTTCGCCGTCGCTGAACCGCTTGACCTTGGCGCCGCCCACAGGCAGGTCCAGATAGTTGCAGATCCTCTCGGTGAGGACTGGATGGGAATTACCAGAAAATATTGAAAGTTCTTTCATCTAAGCCCAACTTAATCCAAAGACGGTAAAGATGAGACCGGCACGCCGGTCAACGAGGTCCGGTTTCCCGGACGGTGCCTGCTTCAATGACGAGGGAATGGATTTTGGCTGGGGCGGGAGGATTCGAACCTCCGAATGCAGGAACCAAAATCCTGTGTCTTACCGCTTGACGACGCCCCAGCGGAAACCCTCCTGAGATTGGCGCTACGCGACCCTATACGGCAAGGGCGGTTTGCAGAACCCGCCACGGGCCAGCCCCGGCGAGGGCCTTTCCGGCGGCGGCCGCCTCATGGTCCGAGCGGAACAGGCCGAAAACCGTCGGCCCGCTCCCGGACATCATGGCGCCCTCCGCGCCATGGGCCATCAGGGCCGATTTTGCCGCCATCACCTCCGGATGCATGGATGCGGTGACAGCCTCCAGATCGTTGCTCAGATGCCGGCGCGGATCGAAGCCCCAAGTCTCAAGAGGGTATTTCTTATTTATTTTTTCAGATTTTGTCAATGCTAATTTGAGATTTTTATAAACAGAGGCCGTGCTGACCCCAAAGGGCATGCAGACCAGAAGGACATGATAAAAAGGCAGGTTCGGCAAATTCGAGAGGCGCTCGCCCACCCCGGTGGCCAGGGCCGGGCGGCCAAAAAGAAAAAAGGGAACGTCCGCGCCGATGGACAGGGCCACCCGGGAAAGGGCGTCCGGCGCCAGGGGGTTTCCCCAGCGCCGGTTCAGGCCGGCCAGCGCGGCGGCGGCGTTGCTGGAGCCGCCCCCGAGCCCGCCGGCAACGGGGATGCGCTTTTCGATGGCGATGGCCACCGGCCCCGACCGCCCCGAGGCGGCCATGAAGGCCCGGGCCGCCCGCAGGGCCAGGTTGGTCTCGTCCTCCGGCACGTCCGGATGATCGCACCGAACGCCGGTTTGCCCGTGGAAGGCCAGGGTGACGGTGTCGGCCAGCGTCAGCGGGCACATCAGGGTGCGCAGGTCGTGATAGCCGTCGGGCCGGCGGCCCGTGACCGCCAGGAACAGATTGATCTTGGCCGGAGATTGGAGCCGCATCGGCCCGGGGTCGGCTGCCATGGGCGTCGTGGGCCTACTTTTCCATGCGAACGACAAGAAAGCCCATGCTCGGCCGCCGGATGAACATGTTGATGGCCTCGCCCTTGCCCACCTTGTCGATGACCTCCGCGTAGGCCTGGGTGCCGGCAATGGCCTGGTGGTTGATCTCCTTGATCACATCGCCCTCCAGCAGGCCGGCCTGGTGGGCCTTTCCGCCCTGCTCCACCGCCACCACGATCACCCCCTCGGTGTCGGCGATGTTGTGCTGGCGGGCCATCTCCTGGGTGATGTCAGCCACGCGCACGCCGAGGGCGTCCCGGGTTTCCGCCGGAGACCGGCGCTCGGTCAGGCCCTCCTCCTCCCGCTTGGCCACGCGCACCGTCACCGTCCGGACGCGGCCATCCCGCATCAGCTCGATCTCGGCCTTGTCTCCCACGCCGATGCCGGCAATCAGCCGGGTCAGGTCCCGGGTGCTTTCCACCTTCTTGCCGTTCACGGTCAGGATGATGTCGCGGGGCTGGATGCCCGCCTTGTCCGCCGGATCGCCGGGGAAGACCTCTGTGACCAGCACGCCCTGATCGGCGTCAAGGCCGTAATACTCGACCATCTCCTCGCTCAGGTCCTGGATGGCCACGCCCAGCCAGCCCCGGGTCACCTCGCCGTGGTCCTTGAGCTGTTCCACCACGGAGCGGGCCATGTTGATGGGCACGGCAAAGCCGATGCCCTGGCCAGAGGCGATGATGGCCGTGTTGATGCCCACCACCTCGCCGGCCATGTTGAGCAGCGGGCCGCCGGAGTTGCCGGGGTTGATGCTGGCGTCCGTCTGGATGAAATCGTCATAGGGGCCAGAGCCGATCACCCTCCCCTTGGCCGAAACAATGCCGGCGGTGACGGTGTGCTCGAGGCCGAAGGGGCTGCCGATGGCCAGCACCCACTGGCCCACCTCCAGCTTGTCCGAATCGCCCATCCGAACCGCGGGCAGGTCGGCCTTTGCCTCCACCTTTATCAGGGCAAGGTCGGTGCTCGGGTCGCGCCCGATTATTTTCGCGTCGTATTCATGGCCGTCGGGCAGCTTTACCTGGATCTCGTCGGCGTCTTCGATGACGTGGTTGTTGGTGACGATGTGGCCCTGGCTGTCGATGATGAAGCCGGAACCGAGGCTGCGCTGCTTGAAATCCCGCTGGGGGCCGCCCTCGCCGCCGAAAAAGCGGTCGAAGAAGTCCTGGAAGGGATCAGTCTCGCCGCCGCCGAAGGGGTTGCGGAACTGTCTGAAAACACGCCCGGTTCCCTTGGCGGTCTTTACGGTGCGGATGTTGACCACCGCCGGGCTGATCTCCTCGGCCAGACGGCTGAAGTTCTTGGGTGTTTCATAGGTCTGGGCCTTGGCCGGCGTTCCGGTAAACAGCGGCGCCAACAGCGCCAGGGCCGGTATCAACAACGGGATGATCCACCGATTTGCCCCGCGGGCCCGTTGGCACCCTCCGATTTTAGCCATTCCATGCCTCCTTTCCGATGCGCCCGCGGCCGGCCTTGCGGGAATCGCCGGCCGGCGGCGGGCGTCCTTTAAATTATCGCATCATCCCTTCTCCTTAACATACAGCATGCGCAGGTCGTAGAGGATGTGCCGGAGCATGTTCTCCTCCTCCCGGCTCAGGTTGCCCCGGGTCTTTTCCTCCAGCATGCCCAGAAGGTCGATGGTCTGCTTGGCCAGGGGCAGGTTGCGCTCCCTTTTGCCGCCGGCCGGGTCCTCCAGCAGGCCCAGTTGAACGTAGGCCGCCGAGTTGAGCGAGAAGATGAAGGTTGAAATATCGATTTTGGGCAACTGGTATTCGGTGCCGGCCGCCCGGTCCGCGGCGGCCTTTGCCGCCTTCCGGTCCGCCGCGCTGGGGGCCTCCCCCGCCGGCGGGGCCTCCGACTCCGTGTCTCCGGACGCGCTGGACGAACGCTTGTCGCTCATGGTAAATCCTTGATGTTCCTTATCCTTTTCCGACATGGGCTCACACTCCCTTTCGTTTTCCGGACCCCCGGCGCCCTTACATCTCCACGGGCGCAACCGTCTTGACCAGGGGCAGTTGCCGCAGCTCCTCGATCACCTCGGGCGGAATCACGGTGTCGGTGCGCAGGAAGATGATGTTGTTGTCCCCGGCCTCCTCCTGGCCCACCTGCATCCGGTTGATGTTGATCCGGTGCCTGCCCAGGGTGGTGCCGATGGAGCCGATGGCGCCGGGCTTGTCCTGATTGTGGATGATAACGGCGTGGCCGGAGGGGATCATCTCCAGGCGGAAGTTGTTGATCTTGACCACCCTTGTCTCTTTCTTGCCGAAGAGAGTGCCGGCCACGGTGGTGGATTTTTCCGCGGAGACGGCCGTTACGGTGATCAGGCTCAGGTAGTCTTCGGATTCGGCGCTGGTGGCCTCCGTCACCTTGATGCCCCGCTCCTGGGCGATGACGTGGGCGTTGACGAAGTTGACCATCTCCTGGACCGCGGGGGTGAGCAGGCCCTTGAGAACCCCGGTGGAGACGGGCGCCAGGTCCAGCCCCTTGAAATCGCCCTGGTAGGAGATGATCACCTCCTGGATCGGCTCCTGGTGCAACTGGGCCAACAGATAGCCGAGCCGGTCTCCCAAAGACAGGAACGGCCCGAGGCGCGCCAGCAGCTCGCCGGTGACCGAGGGCACGTTGACGGCGTTGACGATGGTGCCGCTCTTGAGGCAATCGATGACCTGGCGGGCCACGGCCACGGCCACGTTTGTCTGGGCCTCTTTGGTGGATGCGCCCAGGTGCGGGGTGGCGATGAAGTTGTCCAGCTTGAACAGGGGGCTGTCCCCCGGCGGCTCGGTCTCGAACACGTCCAGGGCCGCGCCGGCCACCTTGCCCGAGACCATGGCGTCATAAAGATCCGCCTCGTTTACGATGCCGCCCCGGGCGCAGTTTATGAGCATCGCGCCGTCTTTCATTTTGGCGAAAGCCTCGGCGTTGATGAAGCCGGTGGTGTCCTTCAGCTTGGGCACATGAATGGTGATGTAATCGGCGTTGGCGAGCAGCGCGTCGAGGGTGGCGGGCTCGAAGCCGGCCTTTTCGATCCGCTCCGGCGTGACAAAGGGGTCGAAAACGATCACCCGCATCTTAAGGCCCCGGGCCCGGTCCGCCACGATGGAGCCGATGCGGCCGAAACCGATGACGCCGCAAACCTTATTATATATCTCGCGGCCCTGGAGCTTTTTCTTTTCCCACTGGCCGGCCTTGAGGGTGGCCGTGCCCCTCGGGATGTTGCGGGTCAGAGACAGCATCATGGCCACGGCGTGCTCCGCGGTGGTGATCACGTTGCCGCCGGGGGTGTTCATCACCACGATGCCCCGCTTGGTGGCCGCTGGCACGTCCACGTTGTCAAGGCCGATGCCGGCCCGGCCCACAACCTTCAGGTTTTTCCCCGCCTCCAGGATATCTTCCGTCACCTTGGTGGCGCTGCGGATCACCAGGGCGTTGTAATCTCCTATAATGGCCTTGAGTTCCTCGGGGGCAAGCCCCGTTTTCACATCGACCGTTATGCCTTCCTCCTGCTGAAACATCTGAACGCCGATTTCGCCGAGATTGTCGCTGACCAGAACTTTCATCGAACCCGAACCCTTTCATCTGCTGTGTGGATCATGTCAGTTTGCGTCCTGTGGTGGCCATGGCTGCCGGAAACCCCGCCATGGGGGGAAGCCTCTTTATACCAGCTAATTATAGTATGACTGACTCGGAGGTTGTCAAGAAAATGGCCGGAACGGGCAGGGCCCCGTCAAATTCGCCCCTGGCCCGGAAGCCGGGGAATAAATCCCCCGGCAAGACCCGAAAGGCCCCTGAAGGGGCCTCGTCGCTCGATGCTTTTAAAAA
>JAABTE010000059.1 GCA_011390035.1 Desulfobacteraceae bacterium
GCCCAGGAAAGGGGGAATGCAAAGGGCGCCGCGCTCCGGGTCCAGATCCGATCGGAAAGCCGGTCCCGGACGCGGTCGCCGTCCTGTCCGCTCTCCACGACGAACCGGGGGGCGGGCCAGGGGGCGCCCGTTTTCAGCTCGCCGTCCTGGCCCGCGCCCTGGCAGGGGATCATCGCCCCCGCTTCATCATGGCATGAGGTCTGATCCGTTTGATATACGCGCATGGGGGGTTCCCGCGTGCCCGTGTGCGGCGCCGCCTCAGCGCCGTGCGGGCCGATTACAGCCGGCCCTCGGCGCAACTGCTCTCCACATAGGCGCTTCTGGCCTGGTCAAAAGTGGCCTCGCGCTCATGCACATAGCGCAGCTCGTCGCCCCAGCCGCCGCAGGCCAGCACCACAGAGTCGCCCATCTCGAAGGGGCGGCCGCAGGCGGGGCATTTGCCCGCGGTGCCCATCTTTTCGCGGTCCATGATCATTGTCGGCATGGCGCCTTTTTTCGTCTTGCTCATGGGAACCTCCTTTATTACAGCTTCTCGTCATAGGTGCCGGCGCGACCGGCGTCTCGGGTCACTTCGGCGTCCCTGGGGTTTGCCCCCGGGTTCGGATTCCCATCGCTTTTGCCCTTGTCCTTGTCCTTATCATGATGGCTCACGGGTTCGCTCCTTTCCGTTTAACTTAATCCGTTTTAGAATAGCAAGAATAGTCTGGAAGAGAGCGTATCAGAATTCGCCCCCGGAACCTATCGGGTCAATACCCCATTTCCCGGCGCCGGGCCCCCGAAAATGGAGCTTCATATAAAGATTAATCCCTTTTGAGCTGCCCGCAACCATCCCGGCCCCGCTCAATGGGGAAGCGTCGGCGGGTGGAGGATTCCTACCTGCGATTACCGCGCATTCCCCATTGATTTTAAGGACCGGGTGTGGAAAACTGGTTCAGTCGGTTGATTATATTGGATATACGGAATGACAGGACCTTCACTTAAAGAGGCGATCATACCATGGAAACCATTTTCATCGCCGTTTTGACCCTGGTGGCGGGGCTGTGGATCGGGATGCGAAGCGCGGACCGCAAATGGCGTCATAATGCCACCGAGCCGTATCACCTGTCCTATGGCAACTGGCTATATAAGGTGCAGCGGGAAAAAAAGCCCCGGGGAAACACCATCTAGGCTGCCCCCTTCAGGATGACCGGCGGGCCGACGCGATGGGTGTTGTTCTGCTTGTCGTTCCAGCCCTGGTAAAGGATCAGCTCCGGATGGGCGTCCAGGGCGTCGAAGCTCTTGACGATCACATCCTTTTCATCCGCGGACGCCGGGTCGAAGATCCTGATCTCAACGCGGGTCGCGCTGTCTGGCATGGGCCTGGACACATAGCGCAGGCTCCAGACCCAGTCCGGGTCCTTTTTCAGGTCCACCACCAGGTGACGGCCCACGTTGGCGGGCAACTCCTTGGGCCTGGATTGCTTGACCGCGCCGGCGGTCCCCTCTTTTTCCCAGAATTTCCAATTCATGGCGGGCTCCTTCGACGATTTGAGGTTACGCTGCGAGGCTTCGGAACGGATCCCGAGGCGATCAATCGCCCCCCCGAGGCTCGTCTTCCACCTGAGCAAAAACCGTACCCGCCACATAACGAATTGATTTCTTAGATCATATCAGCATATAAAGGGCCGGATGGGAACTGAAGATTCCGGTTGCCCGCGCCCGTTTCCGCCCTTAAGCGGAACCAGGGCGTCGCATTCCTCCCAAAACCGCGGCACAGGCCGCCGCCGCCGCCAGATCTCCATGCGCTCCGCCTCGCCGCCGCTACCGCCAGATCTCCATGCGCTCCGCCTCGGCGCGGCCACGCCGCCGACAGCCCGGCCCTTTATTTGATCCGGCCCGATTCGGGGCATCTGTCCGGCACAGCCCCGAAAGCCGCGCCGCCACCAGGTGGCCCCGCCCCTTCGGGGTTCGGGTGTAAATCAGCTCCGCCGGCCCCATGCGGCGGCGCCAGGCGGCGAGAAATATCCGGGCATGCTCCTTTTTCGCCCCCAGGCAACCGGGCACCGCGAAGGGGACCGCCCCGTCATCCCCCCGGCGCCCGGCGCGGCCCCGCCTCCCCGCGCCGGGCCGCCAGTGGATGAGATAGCGGGGGTTGTCCACCGGCGAGGTCAATTCATCCAGGGCGTCGAGAAAGCGGGTCCGGTCCGCCACGCCCGCCCCCTCAAGGGCGCAGTTGAGCATCCGGTCCACCCCGGGGCGGACCCGGACAAAGGGGCGCTTTTCGGACTTTTGAATCTGGCCCGTCTCCACGAGCGCCGCCAGCAGGGCATCGGCCATAAGCTTCAGGGTGGTTCCGTCCAGGCCGTAGCGGGCGGCCCGCCAGAACGCACGCGCCGCGTTCGGGATCACCCCCAGCAGCCAGACCCCCGCCCCCGCCGCGGCCAGGGCAACGGCAATGCCGCCGCCCAGCAGCCAGCCGGCGGACAGGACCGCGGCCGGCAGGCTCCAGGCCAGGGCCCGGCGCAGCAGCGAGGGCGGCGTTCCCCTCACCGTCACCGCCCGGGGCATCCGCTCCACCGGAGCCCGCAGGATCTCCACCATGGCCCCGCCTCGTCCGCCCTTGCGCAGGGCCCTGGCCCAGGCCACGCGCAGCCCCCGCCGGTCCGCCGCCCGGCGGAACATGGCCATATTGACGGCGGCAATGTCCCCGGCCGACAGCGGGAGCGGCGGAAGATCCAGCCGGCCCGCGCCGCTTTCGATCCGGTCGCCGGAATGGGAAACCCCGACAAAGGCCCTCATGCGCCGGCGAAATGCGGCCATGTCCGGGCCGCCGTCCTCCGCGGCCGCCCCGCCATCATCCGCATAGGCAAGAGCGCCATTGGCAAGGGCGGCTTCAGCGCCATCGGCAACGGCGCCATTGGCAACGGCGGCATCGGAGCCATCGGCCCTGGGATTGGCGGCGCCCTCCACCGATTCCAGGCAGACCAGGTGCCAGATGGCGGCCGTCTTTTCCGGGTCGTCCCGCACCGTGCGGATGGCCCGTCCCCGCATCTGGTTGGACAGCACCCAGGAGCCGACCCGGGTGGCCAGAATCAAGGAATTGATCCAGGGCGCGTCCCAGCCCTCCCCCAGCAGGGCGCTGGTGCCCACCAGCAGGTTCACCTCGCCCAGGGCGAAAAGCCGGGTCATCAGATGCACCATCCGGTGGCCGGCGGCCCCGGCGCCGGTCACCGCGCCGAAGCCGGGATCATGGACCAGGGGGGAAAAGCCGATGGCCTCCGGCGCCAGTCCGTCGGCCACGGCCAGGATCTTCAGGTCCGCCAGGGCGCTTTCGGGAATCACCACAAGGCTGCCGGACAAAATGGCAGGCCGGACCCCCCAGAGGTATTCCCGGCGAACCCGCTCGAATATGGGCACCACCCCCAGCCGCCGGAGGGGCGGGGGCGGCCCCGGCCGGTCCGGCATGTCTCCGGCCCGGATGAAATCGGTCAGAATCACCATCCGCAGCCGCTCGCCGAGGCTCTCGGACCCCCGCCGGACGATGGCCACGATGCTCTCGAGCTTTCCGGCGCTGGCGGTCAGCCGCCGCTGGATCCGGGGCGTGGCGCGAAGCGTCACCCGGCGCCGGGCCAAAGCGCCCATGCGGCCCAGCCGCTTTGCCAGGGCGGATCGGAGGTCCGGGCCGCCCAAAGGCGCGGTGGGGTGGAACAGCCCGGCGGTGAGCAGCGTCTCCAGCCATTGAAGATCAAGGGCCGGAATCATCGCGCCGGAAGCGTTGAGCGCCGCCAGTGTTCCGGCCGGGACGGGACGGCCCACGGCGGCCAGAAAAATTATCAGGCTGGAAAAATAGGGCGTGTTCTCGTAGATCGCATTCAGATGGCGCCGGGCGTCGGTGATCCAGGGATGGGCGGCCGCGGCGTCGATGACATCGAAATCGACGCGGATGTCGGCCACAAAGCGGGCCGCCGCCTCACGGAAGGCACCGATCACCCGCCGGTCCTCCTCGGTGGGCGCTGACAGGCAGACGTAATCCTGGTGGGGGCACAGGTTCTTCTCCCGCACCAGCTCCGGCACGCCGATGGCCGCGTCCACCGGCCCGCACAGGGCCTGATAGCGGTTCCATTCGGCGGCGGAGACATCCCGGGGCGGGGTGGCGGTAAGGGATACGAGCGCGGCGCCCCGGAGCGCGTCGGCAAGGGCGGTGAGGCTCTTCCACCATTCGTTTTTAAGATGATGGGCCTCGTCCAGCACGATGGCGCGGACGCCGGCGCCCACCAGCGGGCCGAATCCCGCCCGGCCGCAGAGCGCATGCAGCCCCTGATAGGTGCCCACTGTCAAAAAACCCGGCGCGTCCAGCCGCCTTGAGATCCATTCGGGCGTTCCGTCCGCCTCGGGCAGAAACAGGGTGACAAACCGGTCCACCCACTGGTCCCTTATGGCCCGGGACGGGGCCAGAATCAGCGTGGGCCGGTTGAGCCGCCGGGCCACCTCCAGCCCCAGAACGGTCTTTCCGGAGCCGGGGGGCGCCACCACATGCAGGCGCTCGTCGGACAGGTGCCCCTCCAGCTCCGCCAGCACCCGCCCCTGGTAGGGCCGCCAGGGAAACCGAAACCCGACCCCCTCGGGAAACGCGATCATCGGCCCGCCGGCATGTCCATGACCGCAAGGGCGGCCATGGACGGCGGGCGGGGCCGGGCCTTGCCGGCGGCGCTGGTGAAAAGAGCTTCCATTCTGCCCAAGCAGGTTATCATAAGGAGCCGGCGGGGTCAAAAAATACGCGCCGGAACCCATGCGCCGGCCATCCGCGGCGCCCGCGAACATCCCGGCTGGAAACACCGACTTAAAACGGCTCAAAAAATTTTATTTATTTCTTGCCTTCGGCGACGCGGGATGATAGGATCACTTGAATCAATGGCGTCCCGCTTACACTGGGCTTTCCAAAGCATCATCGGGCGTGACGATTTCGCTCTGAAGGAAAAACCCCCGTTCTTGAAGGCTGTTCCTGAAGGAAGTGGCATCCTCCAGATTGATACCCGGCTTGCGGCATTGATAATTTTCTAATGATTAAGAAGGAGGATACATGACAAAGGGAACCGTCAAGTGGTTTAGTGATCAGAAGGGTTTCGGCTTCATCGAGCAGGAAAACGGACCGGATGTGTTCGTGCATCATTCGGCGATCAACGCCGATGGCTTCAGGTCCCTCAAGGAAGGCGACCGCGTGACCTTCGAGCTGCAGCAGGGCGCCAAGGGCCCCTCAGCGGCCAACGTCACCCTGGCCTGACACCCCGCCAAAAGTTGAAAATGGCGCCCGCCCCGGCGGCGGGCGTCCCTTCTCCCAAAACCCGCCCAGGAATCCGGAGGTTACCCAATTGGCAAGGACCAACTACCAGTTTGAAAAACGACAGAAAGAGTTGGCCAGAAAAAAGAAAAAGGAACTGAAAAGAAAGCGGAAGCTCGAGAAAAAAGATGCCTCCGCCGGCCCGGACGCGGACCTCGAATCGGACGTGGACGTGGAGTATGACGAGGACATCGATTCGGAAGACGACGATTCAGAGGACGATGATTCGGAGGACGACGATTCAGAGGATGATGATTCGGAAGACGATGATTCGGAGGACGACAAAACCTGAAGACAGGATCCGCCCCATGCCACACACCGTGATCCACCCGCTCCACACCGTGATCGACCATATTACCCGGCGCCCCCATACGATCCTCAAGGCGCTTTTTTGCATCCTCGCCCTGGGCGTTTTCGCCGCGCCCGCCGGAGCGGAGAAACCGGACCCGCGGGACTTGGCGAACGAGCGTGACATGGCGGGCCCGCGGGACTTGGCGGACGAGCGGGTGCTGACGGACGATCTGGCCGCCTTTGCCGCGGACCTTCATGCCCGTCTGAGCGCATCGGAGGGCAATCTTTTTTATTCACCCTTCAGCATCTCGGCGGCCATGGCCATGACCGCGGCCGGCGCCGGCGGCAAAACGCTGGACCAGATGCGCGACGCCCTCCGCCTCACCCAGCCCCTGTCCCGTCTCCATGACGCCTTCGGCAAGCTGACCGCCCGCCTTGACACCGTCGGCGGGAAGAATGTCCAACTGCGGATCGCCAATTCCCTCTGGCCCCAGCAAGGGTACCCCTTCAAGCCCGATTACATCCGGCTTATAAAGACCGCTTACGGCGCCCAGGTCCACCCCGCGGACTACCAGGCCGATACCGAGGCGGCCCGCCAGGCCATCAACCAATGGGTGGCCGAAGCCACCGCCGGCAAGATCCCCAAAATGGTGCCGCCGGGGACGCTGGACTCCCTCACCCGCCTGGCGCTGATCAACGCCATCCATTTCAAGGGCGACTGGAAGGACCCATTCCCGGAGGCCGACACCCATGCGGCCCCGTTCCATCTTCAGGATGGCAAAACAGTGGAGGCGACCCTCATGACCCAACAGGCCGACTTCGCCCACGCCGCCTTCCCCGACTACCAGGTCCTGGCCCTGCCCTACGCGGGAGAGGCCCTTTCCATGATAGCGCTGCTGCCCAGGGCCCCGGATGGCCTCCCGGCGCTGGAAACCGCCCTCTTCGGCGCACCGTCTCCCCCGCCGTCGCCGGGCCAGGCGTCCGCCGGGGCGGGCTTCCGCAAGGCCCTGGCCGACTGGGACAGGGAGATGACGGTGAAAAAGGCCCGGGTCTATCTGCCCCGCTTCACCATCGCGTCCGAATTCCGGCTCGACAAGGCCCTGGCCGACATGGGCATGCCGGACGCCTTCCGTCCCGGCGTCGCCGATTTTTCCGGCATGGACGGCCGAAAGGACTGGCTTTCCATAAGCGCCGTTCTGCACAAGGCCTTCGTGGCGGTGGATGAAACCGGCACGGAAGCCGCCGCGGCCACCGCCGTGGCCATCGCCGCCCGCTCCCTGGGCCCGCCCATGCCCGTGTTCCGGGCGGACCATCCGTTCCTGTTCCTGATTCGAGAGAACGCCACCGGCGCCATCCTGTTCATGGGCCGGGTCACCGATCCCTCCTGAACGGTCTGTGTTCCGCCTTATGCACGGCCTGTCTCCCGCACGGCCCTGTCTCCCGCACGGCCTGTCTCCCGCACGGCCTGTCTCACGCACGGCCTGTCTCACGCACGGCCTGTCTCACGCACGGCCTGTTCCGCTCTCGCACGGGGCCTGTTTCCCGCACGGCCTGTTCCGCCTCCTGAGCGGCTGTTCCGGCTGAAGGCGCCTTTCCCCACCCGCGCCCTTCATACCTATTATATATACTTAAATTAATTCTGATATATTCTATGGAGCCGGCCCCGCCGGCCCAGTCCATGCCCACGCCCGCGTTCCGTCCAGCGCCATCACCCGCTCCCTTTCACCTGCGCCCCTTCACCCGCTCCCGGACGCTTGTACCGCAAGAACGCCCAAGACGCAACCCCCTGTTTCTCAAGTTTTCTTTTCAATTTGAATCAATCCGTTATCCTCGGCGCATCCTTTACGTCCCAAGATGCGCCGACGCGCGGGCCGGCTTCGGAACGGCCGGATGCGGCCCGGGGGGATGATCGAAAAAAGAGCCAACATTCTTTCACAAGCTCAAGTATTTGTTTTTAATGGCTTTTATATGCTTTTTCAAAAATCGTCGAAATGCGAAGAATTTCGAAGAAAATGCGAGATCCTCTTTTGTGCGTTTTTTTTCCGCAAAGACGGATCTGCTTAGAATGCTTGGCAAATCAAAAGCGAGCCGGATCTATGGCATTTTTCGGTTTTTACAGCGCCTTCTAAATATTATATGCTGTATTTTCATTAAGTTGCATATTTGCTGGGAAGTGGGCGCCTTTTGGATACAAAGCGCCGATTTTTCGGATTGACGGCCGGAGGGTATATGCCGTAGACATATTGGCAACGACGATAAACGGGATTTATCATCTTTCGGTTATTGGGATTATCGCTGATAAATGCGAATTTTACGTATTTATTATTTTAGCGTCGGATTGCGCAAGCGCTATTCTGCTTATCTGGTATAACCCAACAGGAGAGTCTGTGGAAGGAACGATGGAAACGATTTGGGAGCAAACGAAAGCCGCGATCAAGGGAAGAATGCCAAGCCACAGCTACCGGATGTGGATCGACCCGCTGGAACTAAAGGCCAGCGAGGGGGACCAGTTGGTGCTGGCCTGCCCCAACGCCTTTTCCAAGAAACGGGTACAGGACCACTATCTGGCCCTGATCGATTCCGAACTCCTGGCCTCGGGCGGCAAAAGTCTGCGCATCCGCATAGACGTGGAAGAGCGCCGGGGGCTCCGCCCCCCCCCCGACCCCCTGGCGGACCGGCAGCTCACCCTGCCCAACATCAGCCCCCCCGCCTCCGCAGGGCGCGTTCTCCGGCGCGGCTTCACCTTCGACAACTTCGTGGTGGGGGACGGCAACGATTTCGCCTACTCGGCGGCGCTCTCCCTGGCCTCCCGGCGCAACATGAACCAGAACGCCATGTTCCTGCTGTCGGAAACGGGCCTGGGCAAGAGCCACCTGTCCCAGGCAGTGGGCCATTACATCCTGTCAAAATGCCCAACGGAGAGCGTGTACTATATCACCGCCGAGGACTTCACCAACGAGATGGTCACCGCCTTTAAAAGCGACAGCATCAACGCCTTCAAGGAGAAGTACCGGGCCCAGTGCGACGTGCTGATCCTGGAGGACATCCACTTTTTGACGGGCAAGGATCGCACCCAGATCGAGCTGGCCCTGGCCCTGGACTACCTGCTGGACGCGGAAAAAAAGATCATCTTTTCAAGCTGCTACATGCCGGCGGACATCCCGAAGATGAACGACCAGCTCCGATCCCGGCTCTCCTGCGGCCTGACGCCGGTGATCACCCCCCCCGATTTCCGCACGCGCATGAAAATCCTCCAGCGCAAGGCCGCGGAAAACGGTTGCGCCCTTCCCCGGGAGGTGCTCGAATACCTGGCAAGCGAACTGTCCAGCAACGTGCGCCAGTTGGAAAGCGGGCTGATCGGCGTCTCGGCCCGCTCCTCGCTCATGGGCCAGACCATCGACCTGACCCTGGCCCGCGATGTGATCCAGAGCATCTCCCGGCCCAAAAGGGCCATCACCATCGACCTGATCCAGCAGGTGGTCAGCCGCCACTACAAGATCTCCGTGGAGGACATGGTCTCCCGCTCCCGCAAGCAGGCCGTGGCCCGCCCCCGGCACATCGCCATCTACCTGTCCCGCAAGTTCACGGACCTGACGCTCCAGTCCATCGGCAAGAGCTTCAACCGCTATCACGCCACCATCTACCGGTCCGTCGGCACGGTGGAAAAGGGGCTCAAGAACGACAACACCCTGAAAAAGCAGATCAAATTCCTCAGCGAAAAGCTGCACACCGAGGTGTAGGCCCCCCATCGCGCCGGCGCGGCACCCATGGGGCGTTGCCGGTTTTTCATTGATGCCGCGGCCCGGGTGTGATAGGAATTGAGGGTTGAGTATCGGCATTGACTGTCTGAACCGATGATCATCCTGATGGCCATGATGCGCCGGATGGGGACGGCGCGCCGGATTTTTTCCGATGCATCTTTTTCCCGATGCATCTTTATTCCGATGCATCAAGGGAGACAATATGGCGGAATTGACACATATCGATACAGGGGGCAGCGTTCGCATGGTGGACGTCTCCGGCAAGCCCGCAACGGACCGGCGGGCCGTGGCCGGGGGAACCGTCCGAATGCGGCCCGAGACCCTGGAGATGATCCTGACGGGAAAGGCCGCCAAGGGCAACGCACTGGAAACGGCCCGCATCGCCGGCATGATGGCCGCAAAGCGGACGGCGGACCTGATTCCCATGTGCCATCCGCTCAACCTCGCCCATGTTGCCGTGGATTTCGAGCCGGACCGGGAAAACGCCTGTATTCATATCCGGGCCGCCGCCCGGATCATGCATCACACGGGCGTGGAAATGGAGGCCCTGACGGCGGTGGCGGTGGCTGCGCTGACCCTCTACGACATGTGCAAGGCCGTGGATCGGGATATGACCATCACGAACATCCGGCTGCTGGAAAAATCGGGCGGGCGCAGCGGCCATTACGCACGGGATGAGGCCAATGCCGGCGGCGGCTCAACGCGGCCGGCGGGCAAAAACGTGGGCGCCGGGCGGCCGGCGGCGGGAACGGACGGGGAGCGGTCATGACGGGACGATGGATGGCATTGATCGCCATGGCCCTGAGCCTGGTACTGCTGCCCGCCTGCCCGGGGCCGGAAAAGCCGCCGCCCGCTGGGCCGGTTTTTCCCGTTGCGCCGGCCGATTATCCCCGGTTCGCGGACGATCTGCCGCCGGACAGCCTGATGGAGGCGGTGAGCCAGAGCCTGACCTACCTGAGCCGATTGCCGTCGGACCGGGCCTTTTCCATCGCCGGGGACGCCTACACCGCCGGCCAGATGCTGCGGGGGCTCAACGGTTTTTTAAGCTTTTTGAAAACCCGGCCGGGGGCCGCGGCCCTGGACGGCTACATCCGCAAGCACTTCGCCGTGTACCGGTCCGCCGGCCGGGAGACCACCGGCCGGGTGCTGTTCACCGGTTATTTCGAGCCGATGCTGGCCGGCCGCCTGGCGCCGGAGGGGCCATTCCGCCACCCGGTTTACGGCACGCCCGAGGATCTGGCTGTGGTGGACCTGGGCGAGTTTTCAGAGAAGCTGGCCGGGCAAAAGATCATCGGCCGGGTATCGGGCAGGACCTTTGCGCCCTACCACGACCGGGCGGCGATCGAGGGCGAGGGCGTTCTGGAGGGAAAGGCGCCGGCGCTGGCGTGGGTGGCGGACAAGGTGGGGCTTTTCTTTTTGCACATCCAGGGCTCCGGCAAGATCGCCCTGCCGGACGGCCGGACGCTCAATGTCCATTACGACGCCAAAAACGGCCGCCCCTACCGCTCCATCGGCCAGGTACTCATCGACGAGGGCAGGGTGCCCCTGTCGGAGATGAGCATGCAGGCCATCAAGGCGCACCTTGCGGCCCACCCCGAAGAGGTGGACCGGATACTGAACGCCAATCCCAGCTATATCTTCTTCA
>JAABTE010000060.1 GCA_011390035.1 Desulfobacteraceae bacterium
TTAAAACGAGCCACCTGCGGGAAGACCCCGGCAATGGCGGAAACAGGGCGGGCAACGGCGGCATGGCGCTGCTGATCACCCTGAGCATCGTCACGGTGCTGATAACCGCCACCTTGTCCCTCAACCGCAAGATGCGCGATACCGTCATCGCCACGGCCGCCAGCCGGGATCGGATCACCCTGTCTCAGATGGCCGCCGCCGGCGTGCATGCGGCCATGGCCATGCTGGTGAAGGATAAAAAGGAGACCCGGGTCGATTCGATGCAGGAAGACTGGGCAAACCCGGAAAAAATCGCCGAGGTGCTGGCGGCCATCCCCTTCGACCAGGGGAAGTTGAGCTTCTCCATCTCCGACGAGCTGGGGCTGATTCAGGCCAACGCCCTGGTGGAATTCCCGGCGGGGACCCAGTTCAACGAATCCCAGAAGATCATGTGGGACCGCTTCACCCGCCTGATCATAGACAGCCACGAGGCGTTCGAGGACCTGGAGGCGCCCACCATCGTCAACTCCCTCAAGGACTGGCTCGACTCCAATGACGACGATGCCATCACGGGCCTCACCGGCGCCGAATCCGACTATTACGAAAACCTGGAGCCGCCCTACGTCTGCGCCAACGGCCCCTTCCGGCACATCGACGATCTGGCCCGGGTGCGGGGGATAGCGCCGGAGCTTTTTTGGGGGATCGAATCGATGCCGGGCCTGCGCGATTTTCTTACCGTCCAGGGCATGACGCCGGCCAAAAAGGCCGAATCGGGCCGGGGCTTCACCTTCGAGGGCAAGATCAACATCAACACGGCGCCGCTGCCCGTGCTGGTGGCCCTCATTCCGTCGGAGAATCCCGAATACGCCCAGCTCATTTACGACTACCGAATGGAAAAGGAAGAGGACACCTACATCCACGACCTTTCCAGCCCCACCTGGTACACCGGCGTGCCGGAGATCCCCGGCGACCTGGTTATCGACCCCAGGCTGATCACCAACGTCAGCGACCTGTTCCGCATCGAGGCGAAAGCGACCCTCAACGACCAGGAGATGACCGTTACGGTCATCACGCGCCGGGAAAAGGTCCAGGACAGCGGCGCGTGGCGGTGCAGGGCGCTGACATGGCAGACCGGATAGGAACCACCGGATAGCAAGGACCGGATTACCGCTTTATGAGCACGGAAATACTCGGCATAGACATCCGCCGCCACCACTTGACGGCGGTCCTGACCCGCTCCGGCCTCAAGGGGAGCTGGATAGACCAGATAATGACGGTGCCCGTGGCGCCCCCGACGGAGGAAGAGGACGCAATGGCGCCCGTGGAGCGGGCCCTGGAGGAATTGAGCGGCCGGATCATCCGGCGGGACGCGACCTGCGTGATCTCGCTGCCGGCGGACTGGTTCTCGTTCCGCAACATCCAGATCCCCTTCAAGGACAACCGCAAGATCCGCCAGGTGCTGCCCTTCGAGCTGGAGCCCACCCTGCCCCATCCCGTGGACGAGCTGCTGCTGGATTTTCAGAACATCCGGTTGCCCAGCCACGCCGAGGGTGCCCATGTGATCGCCGCGGCCATCGAAAAGTGGCGCGTCGGGGCCATCATGGCGCCGCTCATCCGGCTGCGAATGGCGCCCGAGCGCATCACAGTGGGCGGAAGCGCCACCGCGGCCTGCCTGGCCCGGCGCGGCGCCATGCCCGAAAACTGCCTGCTGCTGGACATCGACGCGGATCACTGCACCATCTTCATCCTGATCTCGGGAAAGATCTGCCTGGTGCGCCCCTTCCCCATGCATCCGGGGATGGATCCGGACCAGCGATCCAAGAACCTGGTGGCCAACATCCGGCGGACCCTGTCGGCCTTCGAGGAACTGTTTCATCTCGATTATTCGCCCGAGGAGGTGTATATCACCGGCTGGGGCGTGGCGGACCTGGATTTTGAAAACCGGGCCCGGGCCGCCCTGGGGGTTCCCATCAAGGCGGTGGACCTTGCCGCGGAGACCCGAATGGTCCAGAAGGTGCGCGACCCGGAGGCCGGCTATGCCCCTGCCCGGTTCGACAACGCCCTTTCCCTGGCCCTTGCCGAGGCCGACGGCCTGGCGCTGCTGGACCTGCGAAAGGGGCCCTTCGCCCCCCGGCGGCGCATTGCCGAATACCGATCCAGCCTGATCGGCACCGGCATCCTGCTGCTGCTGACCGTGGGCATCCTGCTGGGCAACTTCCTTATGGAGGTCAACGCCATGGAGCGGCGGATGGCCGAGATGGATGGCCGGATACGGGAGATCTTCCAGTCCGCCTTTCCGCAGATCACCCGCATCGTTGACCCGCTGCATCAGATGCGCGTGGCCCTCCAGGAAGCCCAACAGAGCGCGCTGGGGCCGGGGAGCGGGGCGGGGGACGCCCGATCCATCGACATCCTCAACGAGTTGAGCCGCCGGACCCCGCCGGCCATCGATGTCATCCTCGACCGGATGGTAATCGGCGAAGACAGCACGCTCATCTCCGGCAGCACCGACACCTTCAACGCGGTGGACGAGATCCAGAACGGCCTTTCCGGAGGGGAGCTTTTCAAGAAGGTGACCATCAGCTCCACCAACAAGGAACGGACCGGCAACCGGATCGAATTCAAGATGAGGATCAGCCTGAAATGAAACTGAGCAAGCGGGAACAGTTCGCCGTGGCGTTGGCGGCGGTGGTGATGATCGCCTTTGCCGTGATCCGCTTAGGCGTCTTTCCCATGATTGAAAAACACCGACTGACGCAACGGGGCGTGGAAGCCAGGGCCGAGGCGCTGAAGGAAATCAATGTCCTCAAGGCCCAGTACGACGAGCTGCGGCAAAAGGCCCGGATGTCCGAGGGCCGATTCGCCCGGCGGGAGAGCGGCTTCACCCTCTTTTCCTTCCTGGACCGGCTGGCCGGCGAGGCGGGCATCAAGGACCATATCACCTACATGAAGCCCTCCCGGTCCGAGGACAAGGACACCGGCTTCCGGATCTCCCTTGTGGAGATGAAGCTTCAGGATGTGAACATGGAGCAACTCATGCCATACCTGCACATGGTGGAGACATCCGAAAACGTGGTGTTCATCCGGCGGATGTCAATCACCCGCACCGGCAGGGACGAGGCGTTCATCGACGCGGTTCTCCAGGTGGAAACCTATGAAATATGACGACTTTAAGGATCAAAGCGACGCGATCCATGGCTGCCTGTAAATGAAAACAACGCGAAAAATTCTGCTATACGCCCTGTATGCAGCGGGCGTCACCGGCTTTTTCCTCTATTATC
This sequence comes from Desulfobacteraceae bacterium, assembly GCA_011390035.1. GTDB lineage: Bacteria > Desulfobacterota > Desulfobacteria > Desulfobacterales > JAABSP01 > JAABTE01. The sequence continues at coordinate 3,261 of JAABTE010000060.1, forward strand.
TGTTTCCGGCCGAGGCGGTTCGGGACTATGTGGCCCACCAGGTGGGAAGGGCCGAGCCGAATCTGTCCCTGACCATCGCCGCCGTGGCGCCGGGGCTGCCGCCGGGGCTGACCTTCGAGTCGGCCGAGCTGTTCCACGAAGGGCGGCCGGTGGCCACGGCCGACCGGATAAAGGTGACGCCGAGCCTGACCAGCCTGATGCGCCAGGACGTGGTGATCAACTTCCACGGCCGGATCTATGACGGCCGCGTCAAGGGCGCGGCGGTGGTGCCCCGGAAAGGCCCCGCCGGCCGGCTGAAAAATCTGGAGGCGGTGTTCTCCGGCGTTCAGATCGGAGGCATCGAGGCGCTTTCGGCCCTGCCCGGCTACCAGGTGACCGGCAAGCTCAACGCCGACATCGCTTACCACCCGGCGGGAAAGGGCCCGACCGACGGCGACGGCGCCAATGCCGAAAACAACGACCAAAACAACGCCGAAAACAACGCCGAAAACAACGACGGTAACATCCGCTTCGTGGTGCTAAACCTGGTGGCCCGGCCGTCCATGCCGCTTTTCGGCATCGAGCAGATCCAGTTCACGGATGTTCAGGGCGAGGCCATCCTGGCCAATCCGGGGCGGGTGGAGGTGAAAAGCCTCGCCGCCCGGGGCGGCCAGGTGAACGTCAGCGTCACCGGCGCCATCAACCTGGCCAGGCCGCTTAATCGCAGCGCCCTGAACCTGACCGGAACCATCACCCCGCACCCGTCCTTCATCGCGGCCCTGGGAGACGGGTTTCCGGCCGCCTTTCTGATGAAAAAACGCGGCGGCGGGCAGATCAATTTCAGAATTGGCGGAACACTTGAAAATCCCGCGTTCTCGTTGCTGTAGGCTTTCAGATCGCCTTTCGGGGCAACGGCCGGAAAGGAGGCCGGAATGAAACGGATTTTTGCCATCGTGAATATAGGGCTGTTGACCGCCATGAGCTTTTTCGGCGTCAACGCCTTTTACAAGGGGCTGGCGGCCCGGCTGGACGTGGTCCCCGTGGTGGGGCCGGAAGCGGGAACCGAGGTGGATCGGGACGAAACCCGGAGCCTGCCCATCGCCTATTACACGCCCATCGTGGAGCGCGATCTTTTTAAAACCAGCAAGGAAGCGGCCGAACTGGCCCCGGAAACAGCCGCCGTGGACCTGAACGAACTCGAGCAGACAGCGCTGAAGCTCAAGCTGTGGGGCACCGTGTCCGGCGACAAGAGTTCGGCCTCGGCCGTTATCGAGGACCTTCAGGCCCGCAAGCAGAACCTGTACCGGGAGGGCGACGCCATCCAGAACGCCACCATCAAGATGATCCTTCGGGAGAAGGTGGTGCTGACGGTGGACGGCAAGGACGAGGTGCTGGAGATGGAAAAGCTCCTGGCCAGCGCCGGCCCCGGCGGCGCGGTCCCCCAGCCGTCTGAGCCCGCATCGCCGTCCATATCGGCGGTGGAAACCCCCGGCGGCGATCAGAACGTGCGCCTGGGTCGGGAGCAGATCGACGCGGCCGTCAATAACGTGAACAACCTGATGCGCCAGGCCAAGATCCGGCCCCACTTCAAGGACGGCAAGCCGGACGGCCTCACCCTGACCCGGGTGCGGCCCGACTCCATCTTCACCCAGCTCGGCCTGCGCAGCGGCGACATCATCACCGGCGTGGACGGGCAGGACATCCAGTCGGTGGACGACGCCCTTCGCTTTTATCGCAGCCTGAAATCGGCCGACAATGTCTCGGTGCAGATCCGGCGGCGGGGGCAGCAGCAGACCATCAATTACAATATCGACTGAGCCAGATTGACCGTAAACATCGCCAGAACGAATCACTCCACTCTTCAATCCACGGATAAGCGACGGATATGAAATTGCGAATCGACTCGACCCAATCGCGGATGACCCTTTGCTGCATCTTTTTGCTCCTGTGCGTCCTTCTGGCGCCGCCGGCAACCGTCTGCCGGGCCCAGGAGGCGGATGACCAGCGATACGTCTCCATAGACTTCAACGACGTGGACATCAGCGTCTTTATCAAATTCATCGCCGAGCTGACCGGCAGAAACTTCATTGTGGATAACCGGGTCAAGGGCAAGGTGACGATCATCTCCCCGGCCAAGATCTCCGTGGACGAGGCTTACAAGGTCTTCGAATCGGTATTGGAGGTCCACGGCTTCACCACGGTGGATTCCGGGGAGGTGATCAAGATCGTCTCCTCGCCGGAGGCCCGCACCAAGTCCATCGAGACCATGATGCCCAACGAGACCATGATGCCGGAGGACAAGCTGGTAACCCAGATCCTGCCCCTGCGCTACGCCGATTCGAACGCCATCACCCGGCTGTTTCGGCCCCTGATCTCCAAAAGCAGCGTGATCCTGCCCTACCAGCCCACCAACACCCTGATCATCACCGATTTTTACTCCAACATCCAGCGGCTCATCCGCATCGTGAAGGTGATCGACGTGCCGGGGGTGGGCCAGGAGATCTCGGTGATCCCGCTGTTGCATGGCGACGCGGAAAAGATCGTGCGCACCCTCACCACCATGTTTCAGCAGCGCCGCGCCCAGAAAGGGACGGCGCCGGCGGAAGCGACCAAGTTCGTGGCCGACGAACGCACAAACAGCGTCATCGTGCTGGCCAGCGAGGACGAGACCAAGCGAATCCGAGAGCTGATTCGCCGCCTGGACCGCGAGGTGCCCAGGGGCAAGGGCAAGATCCACGTCTATTACCTTGAAAACGCCACGGCCGAGGAGCTGGCCAAGGTGCTCCAGTCGCTCTCCAGCAAGCCCAAGCCGGCCAGCGCCCAGGGAAAGGCCGAGGCGCCCATCGTCTCGGAGGCAACCAACATCACGGCGGACAAGGCCACCAACAGCCTTATCATCATGGCGGACAAGGACGACTACCTGGTGCTCGAGCAGATCATCCAGAAGCTGGACGTGCCCCGGGCCATGGTCTATATCGAATGCCTGATCATGGAGGTGAACGTCAACAACAGCCTTCAACTGGGCACCGAGTGGATCGCCATGGCCGACACCGAATACCGGGGCAGCGACGCGGCCTTCGGCGGCGGCTTTTCCGGCAGCGAAACGGGCTACGACGCCATCGGCGGCCTGCTCGCCTCGCCCATCAGCATGCTGCCGCCCGGCTTTTCCATGGGCGTGTTTTCAGAGCCGCTGAAAATCGGCGACCTGGTTTTCCCGAACCTGGCGGCCATCGTCAAGGCATCGCGCAAGGACAAGGGCGTGCATATCCTTTCCACCCCCCAGATCATGACCACCGACAACGAGGAGGCCAGCATCACCGTGGGCAAGAACGTGCCCTACCTTACCAAATCGGGCTCCTCCACGGTGGAATCTTACAACACCTACGAATACAAGGACGTGGGCATCATGCTCAAGATCACCCCCCAGATCAGCAAGGACCGGCTCATCCGCCTGAAGATCTCCCAGGAGGTGACCAAGCTCGACAGCTCGCTGACCACAGGGGACAGGCCCACCACCTTAAAGCGCACCATCGACACCACGGTGATCGTTCACGACAAGAATACCATCGTTATCGGCGGGCTCATCGACGACAGCCTTTCCACCACGGAATACAAGGTGCCCTGCCTCGGCAACATCCCCGGGGCCGGCTGGCTGTTCAAGTCCCTGGGCAATTCCCAGGAAAAGACCAACCTGTTCGTCTTTCTCACCCCCCACGTGGTCAAGAACCCCATGGAGGCCGAGGCCCTGTTCAATAAAAAGAAGGATCAGATCGAAGCCATCGAGGAAGATGGCATCAAGATGTACCGCAAGCACTTCGGCGGCGCCATGTCGGAGCCTGGCATCCTGGAGCTGTCGGACGTTCTCGAAAGCCAGAGCGAGCAACCGGGCGAGCCGATTCCCCAATACCAGCCGGCGGAACCGGGGCGGGAAAATGTCTTTCCCCGGATTCCGCCCCCCGGCACTATGGGAGAAACCCTGCCATGGGAAAGGGGGGGCGCCCTCGGGAATGGTCCAGGAGCGGCGTCCGGGGAGGGACCCTGGGAGGAAACAGGACCGCCCGACCCCTACGCCGAGGATCCGCCCATCAAAATTCCTGGAATGCAGACGGACGGCGGTGGCGGCATCGATATTCCGGACGGCGGCGGCGAGGCTCCGGAGCCGCCCCAGGACGTTCCCGACGCCCCCGAGCCGGCCCCGCAGCCCAACGATTAGCGGGAATTGACGCATGAGCAAACAGCTTATCCATATACTGAAAAACACCGCCGGCGTCTCGGATACCGATATCGAGGATGCCGAGCGCCTGATGGCGGAAAAGGGCGGGAGCCTGGGCGAGGTTCTGCTCAAGCGGGAGGTCATCACCGAATCCCAGCTTCTGGAGGCCATGGGCATCCAGTACGACCTGCCCTTCTGGCCCAGGCTGCCCATGGAGCCACTTCCATCGGACCTGACCCAGCAGGTGCCCATCCACTTTCTGAAAAAGCACTTCATGGTGCCCCTGGCCTCCAACGGGGGCAATGGCGGCAACGGCCTCGGCGTGGCCGGCCGGATCGGTCCGGGAGCCTCCGGCGTGGCCGGCGCGGACGCATCCGACGGCCCGGGCCCCCTGGGCGGCTTTATCATCGCCATCAATGATCCCATGCGCTTTCAGGCGTTGGACGATCTGATCCGGATCATGGGGGCGCTGAACTATCAGGTAGTGCTGTCCACCCGGGAGGCGATCCTTTCCGCCATCAACCTCTCCTACGACCTGAACCGGGACTCGGCCGAGCAGCTTGTGCAGGACATGGAGGAAAACGGCGCAACCATCATCAGCGAAATAGAGGGCGCCTCCGACCTGCTGGACGACACCTCAGACGCGCCCATCATCAAGCTGGTCAACCACATCATCTCCCAGTCGGTGAAGGCCCGGGCCAGCGATATTCACATCGAGCCCTACCAGGACAGCTTCAAGGTGCGCTACCGGGTGGACGGCATCCTGTACGACCTGCTCACGCCGCCCAAGTGGATCCAGCCGGCCCTCACCAGCCGCATCAAGGTCATGTCCAAGATGAACATCGCCGAAAAGCGCCTGCCCCAGGACGGCCGCATGGAGGTGAAGCTGGGGGATCAGGACATCGACGTGCGGATCTCCACCATTCCCACCACCTTCGGAGAGCGGGTGGTGCTGCGGCTTTTGAACAAAAGCTCATCGCTTCTCACCCTCACCGAGCTGGGCATCACCCGGGCCCAGCTCGACCTGATGGCCGAACTGGTGAAATCACCCAACGGCATCATACTGGTCACGGGCCCCACCGGCTCCGGAAAGACCACCACCTTATACGCCATCCTGTCTTCCATCAACAAGCCGGACATCAACATCATCACCATAGAGGACCCGGTGGAGTATCAGCTTCGGGGCATCAGCCAGATCCAGGTCAACCCGAAAATCAACCTCACCTTCGCAAGGGGCCTTCGCTCCATCGTTCGCCAGGACCCGGACGTGGTGCTGGTGGGCGAAATCCGGGACCGGGAGACTGCGGAAATCGCTGTCCAGTCGGCCCTCACCGGCCACCTGGTCTTCTCCACGCTGCACACCAACGATTCAGCCTCGGCCATCACCCGTCTGGTGGACATCGGCGTGGAGCCGTTTCTCATCTCCTCGTCGGTTATCGCCGTGGCCGCCCAGCGGCTGGTGCGAACCCTGTGCAACGAGTGCAGGCAGCCCTACATGCCGGACGAGCTTGCGCTCCAGACCATCGGCATCACGCCCCGGCAGGCAAAAGACGGCAACATCTATCAGGCCGTGGGCTGCCCCAATTGCCTCAACACGGGCTATCGAGGGAGGTGCGCCATCATCGAGATCATGGTGATGGACGGCAATCTCAAGAGCATCATCCTGCAGACCTATGACTCGAACCGGATCAAGGCCGCGGCCAAAATGACATCCCTGCGTCAGGACGGCATTTTAAAGATCCTGTCCGGCATGACCACCTTGGAGGAGGTGCTGCGGGTGACCCAGCGGTGACGCGGCATCGCGCGGCGCTTGGGGCTTCTGTCCTCCTGCTGATCCTGGCGCTGATGTTCGCTGACCCATCCCCGGCGGCCGCGGATGGTGTTTTACCGCCATCGGCGGAGCGGCAGATCGAATTCGCCAACCGCCATTTCGAATCTGCTCAATACGACACCGCCATTCTGGAGTATGAGCGATTCCTCTTTTTTTATCCCGACAGTCCCCTTGCGGATACCGCCCGCTTCCGGCTCGGCCTGTCCCATTTCAGGCAGGATGCCTATCAACCGGCCATTGTCACTTTCGGCCAATTGATTAAACAACGCGCCGAGCAAGGCGCCTTCGATGTTGAAAAAGACCCGCTCCCCGAGGCCATGATTCTGATGGCGCGATCCTACGCGGCCCTTAATGCCCGAAAACAAGCATTGACACTCCTCCAACGGCTGATCTCCGAGGCCAAGGACCCCGCCATCGCGGACGCCGCCCGGATGGAGATGGGCTGGATAAACCTTGAAGCGGGTCAATGGGAAAACGCCCGCGCGGCCTTTGGTTCCGTCACATCGGAAAATCAGTCCCGACACGAGATCCCCACCCTTCTGGAACAAATGGCATCCGCGCTCCCCCTGGAACGCAAAAGCCCCGCGGCCGCGGGCATCCTATCCATTCTGCCCGGCGCCGGCTATCTTTATACCAACCGCAATTCCGACGCGCTCACCGCCTTTCTGCTCAACACGGCGATCATGGCGGCAACATGGGAGGCGCTCGACAACGGAAACGAGATTCTGGGCGGCATCCTGGGTCTGGTAAGCCTTGGATTTTACGCTGGAAACATTCAAGGTTCCATTGCTGCGGCCCATAAATACAATGCGGACCGGCGGGCCGGCTTCATTGAAAGCTTAAAGCCCAACGCACGCATCGGCCTGGCGCCCGCGGCCGGAGGCGGGATGCTGATGGTGGGTTGGCGGTTTTAAACTATAAAAAAGCGTTTGCTTGACAAGCCTGGCCTGCCCAAGGTACATTGAATCTTACCCGTCGCAACGAACAACCCTATCTCCATGGATAACACGCAAGGAGGGAAGGATGAATAGATATCAGTTTGAATCTGTAATAAATGAAAATGGCATGATCGTTCTGCCCAATGAGATGAAAAGTCTGCGCCAACACCGTATCAGGCTTATGATTCTGGATTTGGAGGCGGAAAATTCCGACCCAGTCTATTTTTTGGATTATATCACCCGCAAATTTGCGGACACAGGGGAAGTTGACCTGAATCTATCTGAAATTTATACAGGAAGAACAGATGCCGATGAGCGACGAATCATGTTTGATTGATACCGATATTCTCAGCTATATCCTGAAGCGCAAGGAGAATGTATATGGCAATGCGTTGCAATATCTGGAAACGCATCGGAAATTCACCATAAGCTGTATCACATACTATGAATGTTTTCGAGGATATAAGGCTTAAAAACTCTGCCCGTTTAGATCCTCAAAAAAATACTTCCATTTTTTTCACATAATTGTGCAATGATTAACACAATGCATATTCCAGGGCGGTGAACGGATATACATCAGCAGAACTTAAAGTCCACCGGATCAATTTAGTTTGATGTTTACACATTCTGCAATCCTACCCAGTGTTTTCCGGGCGGTTTTAAAATCAAACCGGCTGATATTAGATTCCAGTTCCTTCATATCAACTTCTGAACATGTCTCCATCAACTCTTTTTTAAGCAGTTGAAAACAGGGCAGCGCTTTGGCATTATGCATTAAAAGCATGGAATC
>JAABTE010000006.1 GCA_011390035.1 Desulfobacteraceae bacterium
GCCGCCGCCGATCATCCGCAGGCCCGATTCGATGTACTGGTCGATGCGGAGCCGCTCGATCATGTCGCCGAAGCCGTACTTGAGCAGCACGCCCAGGATCTGGCTGTAGCGGTTCAGGTGGCGGTAGGTGCGCCCGATGACCCCGATTTTTCGAATGCTTAACAATTTCGAATGCTTGAAAATGCTTAACCGAATGCTTAAAAAGGGATGCGGCCGGCGGGCGGCCCCGCGGGAGGCGGGGCCGCCCCTAGGATGCGTTACTTGAGCTTGCCGAGCAGGGCGCTGGCGATGGTGTTTTTCTGGATCTCCTTGGTGCCCTCGTAGATCTCGCAGATCTTGGCGTCCCGGTAGAAGCGCTCCACCTCGTAGTCGAGCATGTAGCCGTAGCCGCCCATGAGCTGGATGGCCTCGTCGGCAACCTCGACCGCGGTGCGGCCGGCCACCATCTTGGCCATGGATGTCAGCTTCGGATCGATGCGGCCCTGGTCGAAGTTCCAGGCGGCCTTATAGACCAGCAGCCGGGCCATCTCGATCTTGGTGGCCATGTCCGCCAGCTTGTGCTGGGTGACCTGGAACTGGGCGATCTTCTTGCCGAACTGTTCCCTGGACTTGACATGGACCATGGCCCGGTCAAAGGCGCCCTGGGCGGTGCCCAGGCCCTGGGCGGCGATCAGGATGCGGCTTTCGTCGAAGAACTCCAGCACCTGGTAAAAGCCCCTGTTTTCCTTGCCGATCAGGTTGGACAGGGGCACGCGCGCGTCCTTGAAGTTGACCTCGGCCGTGTGCATCATGCGGATGCCCATCTTCACGCCCACGGATGCGGCGGAAACGCCGGGCCGGTCCGCCTCCACCAGGATCAGGCTCATGCCCCGGTGGCTGGGCTGGGCGTCGTCGTCCGTCTGGCACAGCACGCTGTAAAAGCCGGCGTGGGGGCCGCCGTTGGTGATGAAGATCTTGGTGCCGTTGATGATAAAATCATCCCCGTCCCTCACGGCGGTGGTGTCCATGCGGGTGATGTCCGAGCCGTGGTCCGGCTCGGTGAAGGCGCCGCAGGAGAGCACCTCGCCCCGGGCAACCTTCGGCAGCCATTTCTTCTTCTGCTCGTCGGAGCCGAAGTGCAGGACGATCTCGGAGGCGAAGTCGGCCAGCATCAGGCATGCGCCCACGGACGAGTCGCCCCGGCACAGCTCTTCGGCCACCAGGATGTTCTCCATGACGCCCAGGCCCTCTCCGCCGAACGCTTCGGGAAAATGGATGCCGATGAAGCCCAGCTCCGCGGCCTTCTTCCAGATGGCCACGGGATACTCGTGCTTTTCCTCCAGCTCCTGGATCAGGTCCTTCTTGAATTCGCCCTTGACAAAGTCCCGGACGGCCTTTTGAATCTCTTTCTGTTCCTTGCTAAGCTCAAACTCCATCTTAAAATAACCTCCCGCTATTATTTTGAATTAAAATAAAACCGAACCAACTTAGCACACCCCATGGCCCTTTGCAAGCACTATCGGCCCGGCGCCGGCGCGCCGCCGCTCCGCCGGGCCCGTTGCCCCTCGAATCGGGCAAAAAGGCCGGCCTTTCCTTAAAAAGTCGCTTGACTGTTTGGCCCGTCTGGCCTAAATACTTGTTGATTGTATGAAAAATCCCATTGAAGGGAATCCACGAAAGGAGCAAAGCGTTTTATGCCATTTTCAATCGCGCTGGCCGGCAAGGGCGGAACCGGCAAGACAACCATCGCCGGTCTGTTGATCAAGTATCTGACGGAAAAGGGCAAGGGCCCCGTTCTGGCGGTGGACGCCGACGCCAACGCCAACCTCAACGAGGTGCTTGGCCTGAGTGTCTCCGACACCCTGGGCGGCGCCCGGGAGGAGATGAAGAAGGGAAAGGTGCCCGAGGGCATGACCAAGGACGTGTTTATATCCATGCGCCTTGAGGAGGCCATCGTGGAGGCGGCCGGATACGACCTGGTGGTGATGGGCCAGCCCGAGGGCTCCGGCTGCTACTGCGCCGCCAACACCCTGCTGGCCGGCTTTCTGGAGAAGCTGACAGGCAACTATCCTTACATCGTCATGGACAACGAGGCGGGCATGGAGCACATCAGCCGCCTGACCACCAAGAACATGGATGTGCTGCTCATAGTCGCCGACACCTCACGCCGGGGCCTGCAGGCGGCCCTGCGAATAAACGCCCTGGCCCGGGACCTGAGCATCGGCGTGGGCAAAAGCTACCTGGTGATCAACCAGACCCGAGACGGCATCTCCGAGGCGGCCATGGAGATCATCGACAAGGAGGACGGCCTGGCCCTGGCCGGCGCCGTGCCGGCCGACGACGCGGTCTATGAGTTCGACATGAAGGGGCGGCCCACCGTGGAAATGCCGACGGACAGCCCGGCGGTGCGGGCGGCCTACGCCATATTCGACAAGATCATTCCGTAAGACCGGAAGGACCGGACAAAGATCGCTCCGCGGGGCGGAAGATCCGCGGAAGAAGGGGCGGGACATGAGACGAACAGGGTTTTTGTACGATGAGCGGTACCTTATGCACAAGACCGGACCGTACCATCCCGAGATGCCGGAGCGGCTGCCGGCGGTTTACCAGGGCATCGAGGCGGCCGGCCTGCTCCCCCATCTGACCATGATCAAGGCGGCGCCGGCCCGGCAGAAGTATGTCGAGGCCGTCCACCATATAAAGTATATCCTGCGCTTCGAGGAGGCCTGCCTGTACGGCATGTGCGAGCTGGACACGCCGGACAACCAGATGTGCAAGGAAACCTACGAGATAGCCATGCTGGCGGCCGGTGGGGTGATCGAGGCGGCCCGGATGGCGATGGAGGGCTCCATAGACAACGCCTTCTGCGCCGTGCGGCCCCCCGGCCACCACGCCGAGGTGGACAGGGCCATGGGATTTTGCTACTTCAACAACGTGGCCATCGCCGCCCGATACCTTCAGGCGGAGTGGAACATCGACCGGGTGGGCATCGTGGATTTCGACGTGCATCACGGCAACGGCACCCAGCACATCTTCGAGCATGATCCCACGGTCTTTTACTACTCCATCCACGAGCATCCCTCCTTCGCCTATCCGGGGACGGGCCGGGAGTTCGAAAAGGGCACCGACGCCGGCTACGGCGCCACCCTGAACACCCTGGTGCTGCCGGGCCAGGGAGACGCCGAATACAAGGCCTACCTCCAGCGGGACCTGATGCCGGCCTTCGAGGCCTTCGCCCCGGAGGTGATTCTGGTCTCCACCGGCTTCGACGCCCACATGGACGACGATATGTCCGGCATCAACCTCAGCACCGAGTGCTTCTCGTGGATCATGGAGCGGATCATGGAGATGGGGGACCGGTACGCCAGGGGGCGGGTCATCTCGGTGCTGGAGGGCGGCTACGCCCTCAAGCGGCTGCCGGAGCTGGTGAAAAACCATATGGAAATACTGCTCGGAATTCATCCGAAGACCTGAATTGGAGACAAAGCCATGTTCATTGACAGATCGATGACCCGCAAGGTCATCACCATCACCAGGGACACGGGAATACTCGAGGCCAAGGAACTGATGGCTGAAAACGGCATCCGCCATCTGCCCGTGGTGGACGAGGAGAACCGGCTGATCGGCATCGTCACCGATCGGGACGTGCGCAGCGCGCTGCCCTCCATCCTGATGGACGATTACGACAGCACCGACGAGCGAAAGCGCCTGTCGCGCATCACCGCCAAAGAGATCATGAGCGCCAACCCGGTGACGGTCTCGCCCACCTATACGCTTCAGGACGCCCTTTTGCTGATGCAGAAGAGCCGGGTGGGGGCCTTCCCGGTGGTGGACGCGGACGGCAAGCTTGAGGGCATCATCTCCATCCGGGACCTGATGCGGGCCTTCATCAATGTTCTGGGCATCGGCGAGCCGGGGGTACTCATCGGCATCCTGGTGGAGGAGAAGGTCGGCCAGCTAAAGAAGATCGTGGACGCCATCACGGAAGAGAAGGTCTCCTTCGGATCGGTGCTGGTGGCCCGGTACTGGGAGAAGGACAAGCGGGCGGTGTTCCCTTATCTTTTGACCAACAATCCAGCCCGTGTTAAAAAGAAGCTGCAGGACATGGGATATACCCTTCTGGATCCCATGGATTGGTATCTGGACCAATTGCCGAAGCATGACTGACCGGGTGCCTTATGACCGGCTCCATATCCAAGATAGTGAACTGACCGGACTCCCTATGACCGGCTCCATATTTACGACTGACCGGGTGCCTTATGACCGGCTCCATATATACTATCTGGAGGGGCGGCCGGGGGACGCGGCCCCGCCGATGGGGCCGGATTTCATCGGCGACTGGGGAGAGGAGGATTCCACCTTTCTCTTTTTTTCCAGGCCGGCCCCCGAGCGGGTGGCCGCCCTGCTGGCGCGTTGCCCGGCGGCGCGGCTGGTGGATCATTACGAGATGACCTACGACCAGTGGCAGGGCGGGGAGCTGTCGGCATTCACCGTGGGCCGCCTGCGGGTGCGGCCGCCGTGGCGGGCGCCGGAGGAGCGGGCCGATGGCCATGCGGATGCCGGGCATCCCGGCGGCGCCGAAGGGGGTGCGGGTGAAGGCTCGGGGATGGGTCAGGGGATGGGTCAGGGGATGAGACAGGGCGTCGGTCAGGGCGTCGGTCAGGGGATCGGTCAGAGGATTGGACAGGGGATCGGCCAAGGGGTCGGCCAAGGGATCGGTCAGGGGATCGGACAGGGCGTCGGTCAGGATGGTCTCGAGATCCTGCTGGACCCGGGGGTGGTCTTCGGCAGCGGCACCCATCCCACCACCCGGGACTGCCTTGCCCTGATGGACCGGCTTATGGCGGCCGAATCCATCGAAACGGCCCTGGACCTGGGCTGCGGCACGGGCATTCTGGCCGCCGCCGCCGCCCGGCTGGGCTGCCGCCGGGTGCTGGCGGTGGATCTGAACCTGTTGGCGGCGCGCACCACCCTTGCCAACATCCGGCGCAACGGCCTCGATGACCGAGCGCTGACGATTTGCGCCCGGGCCGAGGATTTCGCCGGGGGCGAGGCCGACCTGCTAATCGCCAACATCCACTACGAGGTGATGGCGGCGCTCATCGAGGGCGGCTGCCTTGGGGGCAAGCGATGGCTCATTCTGTCGGGGTTGCTGCGAAGCCAGGCCGACGCGGTGGCGGACGCCCTGGCCCGGCGGCGCGTGAAGATCCACGAAAGAAGAATACAGGAAGGCATCTGGACGACATTTCTCGGAGAAACCATGGACGGCTGACAATGGCGATTATCAACCCTGGGGCATCCATCGAGAATGAAGGTCTGATATGTACATAAAGTGCTGGGGATCCAGAGGGTCCATTCCCGTTTCCGGCAGCGTTTACGTGGAGCATGGCGGCGATACCACCTGTCTTGAAATCCGGACAAAGAGCGGCGACACCATCATCGTGGACGCCGGCACGGGCATCCGGCGGCTGGGCAATCAGCTTCTCGTGGAGAACCGGCGCCATCTGCACCTGATCTTCACCCACGCCCATTGGGACCATGTGATGGGCTTTCCCTTCTTCAAACCCATTTACAGCCCGCATTTCAGCTTCACCGTTTACCGGTGTCCCTTTTCCGGATACGTGGAAAAGATGCTGGGCCAGGTGATGAAGCCGCCCTTTTTTCCCGTGCGCTTTTCCCAGCTCGCGGCCCGTTTCGAGTACCATGCCCTCCGGTGTCCGGAGCCCTTCCAGATCGGTTCGGTCACCGTCTCGCCCATCCGGTTGAGCCATCCGAACACGGGCAACGGTTTCAAGTTCACCGAGGACGGCAAGAGCCTGGTGTTCATCACCGACAACGAGCTGTTCGTGCCCCACGCGGGGGGGGTGCCCTACGAGACTTATGTGGCCTTTTCCGCCGGCGCGGACATCCTGATCCACGACGGCGAGTACACCCCCGAGGAGTACGAGAAATTCCGGGGATACGGCCACTCCACCTATTTGCAGGCCCTTGACCTGGCCCTGGACGCAAACGTCCGCGCCCTGGGAATTTTCCATCTCAATCAGGACCGGACGGATCGACACATGCGCCACATCATAAGGGACTGCAATCGGTTGATCCGGGGAAAGCGGAGAAAGATGGGCTGCTTTGCCGTGAAAATGGACATGGAATTCACCCTTTGAGGCCGATATCGGCCTTGAGGGCAGGCATCGATATCGGCCTTGATGGCCGACATGAGGAAGACAAATGCTTGATTTGATTCAGCGGGCTGCAAAAGACCTGGCCCGCGCAAAGAATGTGGTGGCGCTCACGGGCGCCGGCATTTCGGTTGAAAGCGGCATCCCCCCGTTTCGGGGCAAGGGCGGGGTGTGGGAAAAGTTCGACCCCATGGAGTACGCGAGCATCGAAGCCTTCATGGCCGACCCGGTGAAGGTATGGAACGTGCTCATCCGGGAGATGAAGGAGATCATCGACCGGGCCCGGCCCAATGACGGCCATATGGGCCTGGCCCGCCTGGCGCAGATGGGAATGCTCAAAACCATCATCACCCAGAACGTGGACGGCCTGCACCAGTTGGCCGGGGGCGCCGAGGTGATCGAGTTTCACGGCAACTTCGCCTGGCACCGGTGCCTCGACTGCGGGGAAAAGCGGCGGACCGGCGAGATCGACCTGGCCGTCATCCCCCCCAGGTGCCGTTGCGGCGGCATTTACCGGCCGGAGGTGATTTTTTTCGGCGAGATGATCCCGTCCTACTGTCTGATGCGCTCCAAGCAGGTATCGTCCCAGTGCGACGCGATGCTGGTGGTGGGCACCTCCGCCACCGTGCAGCCGGCCGCCTACATGCCGGTGATCGCCAAGCGCAACGGGGCCACCATCATCGAGATCAACACCGAGCCCAGCCCCCTCACCCGCGAGATCAGCGATTACCTGCTGCGGGGCGGCGCCGGCGAGGTGATGAACGCCATTGTGGCGGAACTCGAAGAAATCCGGCGCCAGTGAACCTGCCCGTCAACGGATCTTTCGATGGGCCGGGCGAGGGGAGAAACATTTCGGACGGCTGGGTGATCCGGGTGGAATTGACGCCCCCCAGCCTGGGAGACAACACCGGCGACGCGGACCGTTTGCTCCGCGCCCTTGGCCGCCGGCTGGCGTCGGACCATGTTCGGCTGGATCTGCCCCTGCTGCGGGAGCTGCCGGCTTTGATCCGATCCGCCGATTATCGTCTGCGGGCGGTGGTGTTCCGGGAGCCGGGCGGATGGGTGGTGGCGGGGCTGACCCCGGGCGCCGCCCCCGGGCTCGTGGCGGGCCTGGCCCTGGATCTGGGCACCACCCGCATGGCGGCACGCCTTGTGGACCTTGAATCGGGCGCCATTCTGGCGGAAACGGCCCTTGACAACCCCCAGCTCGAAATCGGCCCTGACGTACTCGCCCGCATCCACCACGCGGCAACGGAAGGCGGCCTGGAACAGCTCAACATGCTGGCCCTGGAAGGCGTTAATTACGCCATCCGGAAGCTGTGCCGGTCGGCGGGGATCGCAATGGACAGTATTCTTCTGGCGGCGGTGGCCGGCAACACCGCCATGACCCACCTGTTTCTGGGGCTCGACCCCCGCTGGATCATCCGGGAGCCTTACATCCCCGCGGCCAACCGGCCGGACCCGATCCGGGCGGGCGAGCTGGGGCTGGCCATGCATCCCATGGGCCGGGTCTTTGTCTTTCCCAATGTGGGGGCCTATTTCGGGGGGGACCTGATTGCCGGGATTCTTTATGCGGATCTGGACCGGGCCGACCGGATCAGCATGCTGGTGGACGTGGGCACCAACGCCGAGGTGGCCCTCGGGGGCGGGGGCTGGATGGTGGCCTGCGCCGGGGCGGCCGGGCCGGCGCTGGAGGGGGGCGTGACCCGCATGGGCGCCATGGCCGGGCCCGGCGTCATCGATCGGGTGGCCATTGATCCGCTCACCCGGCGCTTTTCCATTCACACCATCGGCGACGAGCCGGCCAGGGGCATCTGCGGCTCCGGCCTCATCGATCTGGCGGCCCAGTTGTTCCGGGCCGGCATGGTGGATATCCGGGGACGGTTTCTGCCGGAGACGCTGGGGGACCGGCTCAGGGTGATGGACGAAACGCGGCATCTGATAGTGGTCCCGGCCGCCGAATCGGCCACGGGCGAGGACCTGACCCTGAGCCAGATCGACATGGACAGCCTGATCCGCTCAAAGGCGGCCATGTTCACCATCCTGGAGACCTTATCGGCCACCGTGGGGCTGACGCCGTCGGACATAGAGCGCTTTTATGTGGCCGGCACCTTCGGCGCCTTCATCGACCCGGAATCCGCCATCTCCATCGGCATGATCCCGGATCTGGACCGGGACCGCTTCGTCTCCCTGGGCAACAGCTCCCTGGGAGGGGCCGTGGCCGCCCTTTTATCCAGGGACTCTGTGGACCGGATCAATGCCATCCGGGACGGCATCACCTATGTGGAGTTGAATGTCAATCAGGAGTTCATGAACCGGTTCAGCGCCGCCCGGTTCCTGCCCCACACCGACCCGGCCCGATTCCCGTCGGTTTCCATTCCCCGGCGCTGAACCTTCCCCTCGCCGATCGCCTCCGTTGTTGCCGCAGCTATCCCCGGACGGCGGTTACGCCGGCGCTGAATCTTTCCCTTGCCGATCGCCTCCGTTGTTGCCGCAGCTATCCCCGGACGGCGGTGACGATGGAATCGACCACCCGGGAGGCCCTCTCCCACACCACGTCGAAGGTGGTGGAGGGGATGGCGTTTGTGAGCTGGGATTCCATGAAGCCGGAACGGTCCTCCGGGTCATCCGGGATGGGATAGAAAAAGGCCCGGATTTCCCCACGGCCGGCCATCTCATTTATGCGATCGATGAAATCCCGCTGCTTTTGCAGCTTGGAAGGGTGGGGCTTGGTGTAAAGGAAGATGAGCTGGCCGGTCTTGTCCGAGCCGAAGGTTTTCAGGGCGATCTCCGGGAATCCGTACTGGCGGGGGCAGTCGGAATCCTCGTTGAGAAGATCCGAAAAGATGATGAACCGCCCGCCCCGGCGCCGGGGCAGGACGTCTTCCAGCAGGGCGTACAGCGGGGTGGTGAGAGGCTTTCGGGAGGTGGGGTCGATTTTTGGCACGCTGATGTCCTGAACCTTGTCTTCCACCTCGTACTTGAAGGTCACCTCGTCTTTGGGAGACCGGGTGGAGACCACCTGCTTGATCGATTCCATGCCGCAGCCGGGATTGCCGAAGCTTGTGATATGATAGGAGACCGCCTCGTCTCCGATGAAGTTGCGGAGGCGGGAGATCACGTTGAACTTGAACTCGAAGAGGGTGGCCGGATCGATGGTGGCGGAAACATCCACGGCCACATAAAACAGATTGGTCCGGGGCTGTCGGATCTGCTGGAATTCTGAGGCGACCCCCTGGTTGGTGAAATACAGCACCGTCACGAAGATCGCCAGGGCCGCCAGAAGCCCCCCCGTCGCGTAGAAAATCTTTTTTTTCAAAATAGGCCCGCCTTGAGTGTCCGTCAGGTTCGCTGTTTCAGCTCTTGAAGATCAACTGCATCTTGGCCGAACCGATCTCGATCACGTCGAACTGCTTCAACTGCAGCGATTCCTTCACGGATTCGCCGTTGACCCTGGGCTTTGACATGCCGCTGACATAGCTCAGGTAATAGCCGTCCGGCCGCTTGCTCACGGTGGCCGCCGTCTGTCCCACGGTCAGGCCGCTGACCACGATGTCCGACGAGGCGTTCTTGCCGATCTTGGTCAGCTTCTTGGTCAGGTCCACCTCGCCTTCGCCGCCGGACAGGTAGGACAATACGCCGAGCTGCTCCTGCTGGCCCCCCTGGGGCGCCATGGTGGAGACGTTCTTGGCCAGCATGCTGCGGTACTTGCCCGTGTCCATCACCATGGTCTCTCCCATGGCTTCCGTGTCTTCACCCTGGGGCTGGGTTTCCCCCGCGGCGTACTTGAATTCCAGGATGTGCTTTCCGATGGTAACCACGTCCCCGTCCTTGAGCCAGTGAGAGATGGCCAGTTGATCGTTGACGAAGGTGCCGTTCTTGCTCTTCAAATCGGTCAGCAAAAAGCCATTGCCGGTCCAGTCGATCTTGGCGTGATGGCCGGAGACCGCCAGGTTCTCGATCACGATATCGTTGCTCTCCCGCCGTCCTAAGGTGAGGGATTGTCCCCTTTCCAGGCGGTACTCCTTGATCTTTGCCGAGTCCTTTTTGAATTTAAGCGTCAGCGTAGGCATCCCGGTATCCTCTCTTTGTTTTGGCTTTTATTTGAACAGGCGCGAGATCCATTCCATGATCCCGCTTTTTTTGCCCTGCACCTTCTTGACTTCCAGAACCACCAGGGTGATGTTGTCGTCGCCGCCCCGCTCATTGGCCATGTCCACCAGCTTTCGGCAGCTATCCTTGGGAGTGTTGCTCGCCACCACGTCCCGGATCTCCTCGGGCCCCACCTTGTCGGTGAGCCCGTCTGAGGCCAGCACGATGTGATCTCCCTTGAAGCAGACCAGCTCGCAGGAATCGGGCCGCACCGTCCGATCAATGCCCATGGCCCGGGTGAGCATGTGGGCGAAGCGGTTGCCGAACTGCCGGTCCGCGTCGGGGTTCAGGGCCATCTGCTCTGCCATCACCGTGTGGGACACGGACAGGTTGGTCACCTCGTCGCCCCGGATCAGGTAGATGGGGCTGTCTCCCACGTTGGCGGAGATGACGGTGTCGGAGGTGAACAGAACGGCCGCCACCGTGGAGCCCATGCCCTGGTAGGAGGCCTTGTTGTTGGACATCTGATACACCACCCGGTTGGACAGGTGGATGCTGGACAGCAGACGGTTGGCCTCCTTTGAAAGGGACTGGTCGATGTCCACAAGCTCCTCGGCCGCGTCTGCGCTGCGGATGCGATTCATGTAATCCTGCATGGTCTGCACCACCAGGCCGCTGGCCACCTCGCCGGCCTGATGCCCGCCCATGCCGTCCGCCACCACATAGATGCCCAGCTCGTCATCCAGGTAAAGGGAATCCTCGTTCCCCTTCCGCTTTTTTCCCACATCCGACAACCCGGCCGACTCGACTGCAATCATCACAAGTCCTTTACGGTTTCTTTAGTATCCGTTCAAAACGCTACCCCTCGACGGTGCCCTGTCCCTTTTTCTTCTGGGCGGCGTGGGCGTCGATCTTCTTGCCAAGGGTCCGCAGATGCGCCGCCATGTGGACCGCCCGCTGATACCGCTTTTCCCGCTCCTTTTCCATGGCCTTGTCCAGGATGGACGCCAGGGGCTTGATCACCCGGGGGTTGTAGTCCCGGGGGTTCGGGTGCGGGGTGTTCATGATCTGGTGCATCAGCGCCGCGGGGCTGTCGCCCTTGAAGGGAACCCGGCCTGTGAGCATCTGGAACATCATCGAGCCCAGGGAGAAGATGTCTGACCGGCCGTCCACCTTCTCGCCGGAGATCTGCTCCGGCGACATGTAGTGGGGCGTGCCCTTTACAATGCCGGTCTGGGTCTGGGAGTCGGCGGTGATGCGGGCGATGCCGAAGTCGGTGATCTTCACCACGCCGTTTTTCAGCAGCATCACGTTGGCCGGCTTGATGTCCCGGTGGACGATGCCCTTTTGATGGGCGTAATCGAGGCCCTCGGCGATGTCGGCGATCACGTCGATGACCCGGCGCACCGTCAGCAGGTTGGGCGGCTTGGTGTATTTCTGAAGATCCTCGCCCTCCAGGTATTCCATGGCGATGTAGGCCAGGTCCTGCTCGTCTCCGGCGTCATAGATGGTGACGATGTTCGGGTGAGACAGGGTGCCGGCGCTTTCCGCCTCCCGGAAGAACTTGGTCTTGAGCTTTTCGGCCTCCTCGGGGTCGTGGTCCTCGGTGAACCGGAAGGTTTTGATGGCCGTGGTCCGGTTGATGCGCGGGTCCTGGCCCAGATAGACCACACCCATGGCGCCCTTGCCGATCTGCCGGATGATTTCGTACCTGCCCAGGGTGGGGCGGGTGTCGCCGCTGACGGTGAGCATGTCGTCGCCGCCGCCGCTGGTGGACAGGAAACCGTCGCCGAAGATCATGGTCTCGCTGGCCTCCACCAGCTTGGTCTTGCGGCGGGCCACGTCCTTGTATTTGGGATCATGGGTTTCGATGTACTCATACACCGATGCGGCCTTGGTGAACTGGCGCTTTCGCTCGTATTCCTTGCCCAGGCCGTAGAGAATGTCCTTCATCTCGTCGTCCACCGGCGCCCGGCGGAACTTGTCGAAGGCAAGATCCAGCATCCCCTGGCTCTGAAAGGAGATGCCCAGCATCCGGTTGGTCTCCGCCGACTGCTCCTCCACTCTTTCCTTGCGGGTTTCGGTGACGAAGAAGTTGATCGTCATCACGCCGATGTAGCCCAGGATCAACTGAAGCAGAGGGTAGGTGATCTCCACCCAGATCCCCTGGGCGATGAACAGGTAAAAGGCCCCCCCCACCAGAACCGCCATCATCCCCATAAAGGCGATGCCGGCGATCAGCGCCTTGAGCCGGGGCATCAGAAGGGCGATGACGGCCCCGAAGATCAGTATCAGCGCCAGGTTGACCGTCCGGTTCCAGCCCGGCTTCTCGATGTAGCGGTTGTTCAGGATGGACCAGATGGCGTTGGCCGTGAACTCGCCAAGAGACATGGTGGAAACCGGCGTGCTGATGGGATTCATGACCCCCTCGGCGGTGGGGGTGATGATGACGATGCGGTCTTTGAACACGCTGTCCGGGATCTTGCCGGTGATCAGGTCATAAAAAGAGTAGCGCTTGAAGGGCGATTCGCCCTGCTTGAAGCTGACCAGGAACTCGGCCGCCCCGGTCAGCGGCACCGCCTGGGGGCCCAGATGGATGGCCTCGCCCAGGGTGGCCCGGATGTTTTTCGGGGCGATATCCTTGTAAAGGGACGCGATCTCCAGGGTGAAGGCTGGGAAATAGAGGCCGCCGTACTTATACAGCAGCTTTTCCCGGCGCACCTTGCCGTCGGTGTCGTAAAACAGGTTTACATGGCCCAGCCCCATGGCCGCCTCCCGAAAGGGGGCGATGGGCATGCTGATCTTGCCCCCCTCGGGCGTTTGGACACCCTCGGTCTCGGTCACGTTCCGGATGGCCTCGTCCATCAGCGTCAAGGCGTTTTCCCGGGCGTTTTCGGCCAGAAGGGAGCGCTTGAAAAAGATGGGCAGCACCACGTTGCCCGCCGTTTTCAGGGCGGTGGCCAGGCGGGTGTCGTAATCGAGGCGACGCTGGGCCTCCCGGAGGGCCTCTAAGGCCGCCTCGTCCCGATCCTTGAGGCTCTGGGCCAGAATCTCCGACAGGTATTGAAGCTCTTTGAGGGCGGAACTCTGGTCAGGCTCGCTGTAGATGATGTTCAGGCCGATGATCCGAGCGCCGGCGGCGTGGAGCTTTTCGATGCCATCGGCGATGCGCGACCGGGGCCAGGGCCAGCGGCCCAGCTTTTCGATGGAGTCGTTGTCGATGTCAACCAGGGCCACGGCGTCCGTGGGCGCGTCGGCCGACCGCATCCCCACGCGCATGTCATACAGCTTCAGTTCCAGCGCCTCGATGAAGTCAACGCGAGCCAGCGCCAGCGCCAGAAACAGAAGGGTTATGGCCAGGCCCAGAAAGACGGCCGGATGTTTTTTTAGTATCCCCATTAAGATTTCCCGTAAGTTGATCCGATCCAGATAATCTCTAAGACATCTAAGCTTTTACCCAAAACCGCTTAGGATGTCAAATCAAAATGCGCAAGCGGCGCGGCGGGAAAATCAGGCCCTGCCGCCGCTCCACCGGAGCTTGGCCTTGAGCGCGTCGAAATAGTGGCGCCCCGGCATGGTGATCATGCGGACCGGATGCGGGCTTTTTCGGGCGGTGATGGTGTCCGTCTCGTCGATGGGCAGGCCCATCTGTCCGTCGAATGTGAGCATGATCTGACTCGATTTTTCCGACAGGCGCAGCCGGATGCATGCATCGTCCGGAATGATCAGCGGCCGGTTGGTGAGGGTGAAGGGGCAGATGGGCGTCAGAATGATCCCCGGCACCGACGGATGGATCACCGGCCCGCCCGCGGCCAGCGAATAGGCCGTGGAGCCGGTGGGCGTGGCCACGATCAGCCCGTCGGCCCGAAACGTGGTGAGATAATGATCGTTGATGCGGGCCTCGATGGAGGCCAGCCGCGCCAGGGCGCCCTTGTTGATCACCACGTCGTTTAGCACCATTTCCGTTATCGAGGGGCCCTTGGCCCGGTCGATCCGGATCTCCAGCCGCATCCTGTGGGAAATGGAAAAATTGCCCGAAAGCACCGTTTCCGCGGCCGAAAACAGGGTTTCCTCGGCCGTTTCCGCCAGAAAGCCCACCTCGCCGAACTTGATGCCGAGGATGGGGATGGGCTTTTCCCCGATCCATCGCGCCGCGCTTAAAAAGGTACCGTCTCCCCCCAGAACGAACAGGCACATCAGGTCCGGCGGGGGGGCCGGCGGCGGCCGGCGATCTTCCATCCGCTGCGGCGGCAGGCTGCCCTGTCGCGCCACCCGCATGCCCTGTCGCTCCAGCCAACTGCCCAGGGCATCGGCCTTTTCCTCCGCCCTGGGGTCTTTTTTCACATACAGCCCGACCTGCTTCAAGCCGCCCTCGCTCCTTTCCAGTTCCGCGCCCCGGATTACCATGGTCTTTATTCCATGCTCGTTCGGCTGTCCGGTCGCTTCTGGCCATTCTACAGGCAACCCCGGCGATGGGCAAGGCTTTTTAAAATGAAAACAACCCGATTCATTTGGTCTTGACTCGGATCGATCTAACATTTATAAGAGATGAATTCGTCAAGGTTGTTTTTATGGTTCAAAACCCACAACCAATACCCAAGGAGGGAAAAAACTGATGAAAGCGAAACTGGTCCGATTTGGCGTTTTTACGTTGACCGCTCTGCTCGCCCTTGCCATGTCCGCCGGCGTCGGCGCCGCGGAAGATATCAAGCTGGGCGTGGCCGGGGCCCACAGCGGAGACCTTGCCTCCTACGGCATCCCGTCCATCCGGGCCGCCGAGCTGGTGGCCAAGGAGATGAACGCCCGGGGCGGCGTGCTGGGCAGGCAGATCACCATTTTGACCGAAGATGACGTCTGCAAGCCCGAGGTGGCCACCAACACGGCCACCAAGCTGGTATCCGGGGGCGTGCCCGTCGTGCTGGGCCACATCTGCTCCGGCGCCACCAAGGCGGCCCTGGGCATCTACAACGCCTCGAACGTGGTGGTGCTGTCTCCTTCCGCCACCAACCCGGCCCTGACCCAGAGCGGCGATTACCCCAACTTCTTCCGCACCATCGCCTCCGATGACGCCCAGGCCCGCCTTGAGGTCGATTTCGCCACCGACCGGCTCGGGCTCAAGAAGCTGGCCGTCATCCACGACAAGGGCGACTACGGCAAGGGCCTTGCCGAGTTCGCCAAAAAGTTCATCGAGGAGTCGGACAAGGCCGAGGTGGTGCTGTACGAGGGCGTGACGCCGGGGGCGGTGGATTATTCGGCCATCGTCCAGAAGATCCGCCATTCCGGCGCCGAGGGCGTCATCTTCGGCGGGTATCATCCCGAGGCGTCCAAAATCGTCATGGGCATGCGGCGCAAGCGCATGGGCACCGTCTTAATCTCCGATGACGGGGTCAAGGACGACACCTTCATCAAGGTGGCCAAGGAATACGCCGAGGGCGTGTACGCCACCGGACCCAGGGACACCTCTCAAAACCCCCTGGCCATCAAGGCGGTAAAGGAACACCAGGAGACCTATGGGGCCGATCCGGGGGCGTTCTACCTGAACGCCTACGCGGGCACCATGGCCCTGCTCAACGCCATCGAGAAGGCCGGCTCCACCGATTACGAAGCGGTCACCAAGGCCCTGCGCTCCGAGTGGGTGGAGACCCCGCTGGGCAAGATCAGCTTTGACGAGCGGGGCGATGCCATCGGCGTGGGCTTTTCCATGTACCAGGTCAGAAACGGCGTGTACATCGAGGTCAAGTAGAACCCGGCCCGCCGGATATCGGATCGGGGGACGGGCGCCCGCCGCGGGGTCCGCCCCCCTTTTTGATCCGCGGGCATGACACGAACAGGCGCGGGGAGCTTTTATGGAATATTTTCTGGAACTGTTTTTGGGCGGCCTTACCCGGGGCAGCATTTACGCCCTCATCGCCCTTGGCTACACCATGGTGTACGGCATCATCGAGCTGATCAACTTCGCCCACGGCGAGATCTACATGATCGGCGCCTTCACGGCCCTCATCTTCGCCAGCGTGTTCACCCTGCTGGGCTTTAACGACCTGTCGATCCTGCTTCTGGCCTCCCTTGCCGCGGTCACATGGGCGTCGGCCTACGGCTACACCATCGAGAAGCTGGCCTACAAGCCCCTGCGCAAGGCGCCCCGGCTGTCGGCGCTCATCAGCGCCATCGGAATGTCCATCTTCCTGCAAAACTACGTTCTGCTGGCCCAGACATCCGATTTTCTCCCCTTTCCCCGGCTGATTCCCCATTTCAGCTTCATGGACCCCATCGTCCACGTCATCGGATCGGCGGAGCTGGTGATTCTGATCACCACGGCCGTCGTCATGATCGCCTTGACCCTTCTGATCAAGTTCACCAAGCTGGGAAAGGCCATGCGGGCCACCGCTCAGGACAGGGACATGGCGCTGCTGTCCGGCGTCAACATCAACAAGGTGATTTCCTTCACCTTCATCATCGGATCATTCACGGCCGCCGTCGGCGGGGTACTCATCGCCTCGCACATCGGCATGATCAACTTTTACATCGGGTTCATCGCCGGCATCAAGGCCTTCACCGCGGCGGTGCTGGGCGGCATCGGCTCGGTGCCGGGTGCCGTGCTGGGCGGGATGGTGCTGGGCTGGACGGAGAGCTTCGCCACCGGCTATGTTTCCAGCGATTACGAGGATGTTTTCGCCTTCTCCCTGCTGGTGCTGATCCTGATCTTCCGGCCCGAGGGCATCCTGGGGCGCTCCACCACCCAGAAGGTGTAGCCGGAAATTTCGGGCCGAAAGGCCGGCCGCGCCAGGCCGGCGCCAAGGCATGAGGCGCATCCGAAACAAAACCTGAAAAATGGGATAATGTAAAACAATGCTCAGTTTCGCGGAAATTCGAAGGTCCGTGCTGGTATCCGCCTGGTTCATGTTTCTCACCTTTCCCGTGATGGTGATCCGGGTAAATCCCATCGAGGAGGTGGTGGAGTGGCGCTGGCGGAACCTGATCATGGTGGGGGCTGGCAGCTTTCTGATCTCCTTTGTATGGCGCTATCTGATAGCCCGAAAGGAGCGGGGAAAAAAGGCGGCCGAGGCCGGCCGGGCGGGGGGGCCGCCGCTGGCCCGCCGCGCCGCCGTCCATGCCGGATTCCACAAGCCGCTCATGGGGGCGCTTGCCGTCTTCGTTCTGATCTTTCCCTTCCTGTTTTCCACCTATCAGGTCAACATCATGGCAACAGCCCTCATCTATGTGATGCTGGGCCTGGGGCTGAACATCGTCATCGGCCTTGCCGGCCTGCTGGACTTGGGGTATGTGGCCTTTTACGCGGTGGGGGCCTACGCCTACGCCCTGCTGAATCACCATTTCGGCCTGGGCTTCTGGGCGGTGCTGCCCATCGGTGCGGTGATGGGGGCCACCTTCGGCATTCTTCTGGGCTTTCCGGTGCTGCGGCTTCGGGGGGATTATCTGGCCATCGTCACCCTGGGCTTCGGCGAGATCATCCGGCTGGTGCTGGAAAACTGGAACGATTTTTCCTTCGGGCCCAGCGGCATCGCCAACATCGACCGGCCGGGCTTTTTCGGCGTGGAGATGTCCCTGGAGGCGGCCACCAACTACGTCTATTACCTGCTCATCGGCCTGGTACTCATGACCATATTTTTTGTCAACCGGCTCCAGAACTCGCGCATCGGGCGGGCCTGGATCGCCCTGCGGGAAGACGAGATCGCCTGCCAGGCCATGGGCATCGACAAGACCAAAACCAAGCTGACCGCCTTTGCCCTGGGCGCCACCTGGGCCGGCATGGCCGGCGTGGTCTTTGCCGCCAAGACCACCTTCATCAACCCGGCCTCCTTCACCTTCCTGGAATCGGCCATCATCCTGTCCATCGTGGTGCTGGGGGGCATGGGCTCCATCCCAGGGGTGATCGTGGGGGCGCTGGTGCTCATCCTGCTGCCGGAATACCTGCGGGCCTTTTCCGACTACCGGATGCTGCTGTTCGGCGCCATCCTGGTGATCATGATGGTCTTCCGGCCGGAAGGTCTCATCGCCGGGGCCAGAAGGGTCTATGAATTCAAGGGAAAAAAGGAGACGAGCGATACAGCCGATGGAATCCATACTTGAAGTGACCGGGCTGACCATGGACTTCGGCGGCCTGAGGGCGCTGGATCACCTGGACCTGGACGTTAAAAAAGGCGAAATCGCCGCCCTGATCGGTCCCAACGGCGCCGGCAAGACCACCTTCTTTAACTGCATCACCGGCATCTACAACCCCACCGGGGGCGACATTATCATCCGGCCCCCCAAAGGCCAGGGCCGAAAGGAGCGGATCAACGGCATCAAGCCGAACCACGTCACCGAGCGCGGCATGGCCCGCACCTTTCAGAACATCCGGCTGTTTCAGAACATGAGCGTGCTGGAAAACGTGATGATCGGCCGCCACTGCCGCACCCGCACCGGCGTGGCCGGGGCCATGCTCCGCTTCCGCTCGACAATAGAGGAAGAGCAGGCGATGGTCGATTACAGTTACGCCATCATCGAAAAGATCGGCCTGGCCCGCTTCGTCAACGATCTGGCAAAGAACCTGCCCTACGGCGCCCAGCGCCGCCTGGAGATCGCCCGGGCCATGGCCACCGATCCCTTCCTGCTTTTGCTGGACGAGCCGGCCGCCGGCATGAATCCCCAGGAGACCCGGGAGCTGGACGGGCTCATCAACAAAATCCGGGACGAGGAGAACATCGCCATCCTGCTCATCGAACACGACATGAAACTGGTCATGAGCCTGTCGGACCGCATCTTCGTAATGGACTACGGGCGGAAAATCGCCCAGGGCGGGCCGGATGAGATCAAGCGCGATCCCACGGTGATCAAGGCGTATCTGGGGGAGGATCCCGATGCTTGAGCTTTTGGACATCAACACCTACTACGGCAACATCCAGGCATTAAAGGGCGTGAGCATTCGCGTGGAGGCCGGCGAGATCATCACCCTCATCGGCGCAAACGGGGCCGGCAAGACCACAACCCTCATGTCCATCTCCGGCATCGCGCCTCCCCGCTCCGGCCAGATCCTGTTCGAGGGCCGGCCCATCCACGACATGGAGCCCGACCAGATCGTGGCCCTGGGCATCTCCCAGGTGCCGGAGGGGCGCCGGATTTTCCCCTTCCTCTCCGTGATGGAAAACCTGGACATGGGCGCCTTTCTAAGGCGGGACCGGGACGGCATCAAGGCGGACCTGGAGCACATTTTCGAGATGTTTCCCATCCTGGCCCAGCGCCGCCACCAGCAGGGCGGCACCCTGTCCGGCGGCGAGCAGCAGATGCTGGCCATCTCCCGCGCCCTCATGGCCCGCCCCCGCCTGCTGCTGCTCGACGAGCCGTCCCTTGGGCTTGCGCCAATTGTCGTGCGCCGTATCTTCGACATCATCGAAAGAATCAACAGGGAAAGCGGCACCACCATCTTCCTGGTGGAGCAGAACGCCAACCTGGCCCTTAAAATCGCCAACCGGGGGTATGTGATGGAAAACGGCCGAATCACCATGGAGGACAAGGCGGCCGGCCTGCTGGTGAACGAGGATGTGAAGAAGGCGTATCTGGGGATATGAGAAGATGATGTGCGATTGATGCCTTGCTTATTGGAGTGATGTCCCGGTTCTGACTGTCTATTTTGATAGCGCCGTAGCGGAAAAATGAGATGAATGGCGCGACTCCTTTTTGGGGCGCGCCATTTTTTTTTGGCCCTTTCTGCGAAGCGAGCGGACGGCATCGGCGTATCAGAAAATATCGATTTTTGATATTTTAAATTGACATGCTTCGCCAAATATGAAAAAAGCGGTATATTCCTGCGGGTTGCCCACAACAGTTAAAGGTATTGCCGATGCGACTATGGCATGAGGAGGCGCAAGGAAAGGAGGGGTGAGAATGAGTTCAGAAAATCAACGGCGTATGGCGCGATTCGATTTGGAGCTTCCCTCGGAAATCTCCCTTTCCGACGGCCATCGGATAATGGAACTGGAAACCACCGACATCTGCGCCGGCGGCGCCTATTTTAAGACGGATCGCATCCTGCCCGAAGGCACCGAGGTCAATCTCCAACTCGTGATTCCCCTGGACGATTTGAAGAAGCTGAAGGGCAAAAGAACCCTTGTTCAGGTATCCGGTGTTGTGATTCGGACGGGAGACGGCGGCATGGCCATCCGCTTCGACAAGCGGTACAAAATGACGCCCATGGATGCCGATCCCGAAAATCCATCCGATCCGGAAAGCTGAACGGACATACGGCGCGGATATGAAAATGGAAACAGCAATATTCGTCATAGGGCCCAATCGCCTTCAAAACGAGCTGCTGGCCACATACATCCAGGAGGCGTCCGGCATCGGATGCCAATGCTGCGCCACCATTGAAACCCCCCTCATCCTCCGGCTGAACAAGGTCCTGCTGCTGCTCGACTCCCTTCAAGACAGCCTGTCCGCCCTGTGCAACGAGCCGGATGTCCAATCATTCCTGTCCCTGCCCAACCAGATGCTCGCCTTTTTCAATGCCAGCCCGGATGGCAACGGCGAACGCGAGCTTTTAAAGCATGGCGTCCGGGGCATTTTCTACAAATCGGACCCGCCCCAACGCATCGCCAAGGGCACCCAGGCCATCCTTGACGGGGACCTCTGGTTCAGGCGCAAGATCATCTCCGAATACCTGATCGAGGGCATATTGGCCGGCGAGCAGGCCCCGCCCGGCGAGGCGCCCGCCGTTCCCCTCACCGAAAGGGAGCGGGAGATCCTGCGCCGCGTGGCCTCCGGGCAGAGCAATAAGGCCATTGCCAGAAGCCTGTGCATCAGCCACCACACCGTTAAGACCCACCTGTACAGAATCTTCAAGAAAATCAGCGTCCCCAATCGCTTCCAGGCCGCGCTCTGGGCGGCGAAGCACCTCGCTTTTTAATCCGAAAGTATTACGCCTGGGTGGGGCTATGCTGCCTCGGGTAATGCTTTTGTATTAGTTTCTCGCACCTTAAAATACGAAACAAAATAATACTTCAGGCGTATTTACTTTGTGGCGCCCGTTAGCGTAAAAAGGCTATAGCGGCGGGAGGTTCTCTAAAATCATGTTCTTTTGGCCCTGTATGAAGACCGGGATGGCTTTTCGGCTGTTCAGGCCCTTAAAGGATGGGTATTTGAATAGAGACTGGATGGTGCAAGAAT